>JBOIDM010000094.1:0-5451 GCA_050740575.1 Gammaproteobacteria bacterium | reverse complement strand
ATCCCCTTGGGCCATGAGCGCGCGGATCGCCGTCGGCGCGGTATAGAAGATGTTGACCTGGTGTTTATCGACGATGTCCCAGAAGCGGCCGGGATCAGGGGAGGTCGGGATCCCTTCGAACATCAAGGTCGTCGCGCCATTGCAGAGCGGTCCATAGAGAATGTACGAATGACCCGTCACCCAACCGAGATCCGCCGTACACCAATAGATATCGCCAGAGTGATAATCGAACACGTATCGATGCGTCATGGCTGCGTAGACGAGATAACCCCCACTCGTGTGGAGCACGCCCTTGGGTTTCCCGGTGGACCCCGAGGTGTAAAGGATAAATAACGGGTCCTCGGCGTCCATCACTTCCGGGGGGCATTCGCCGCTTACCTTCGCCGTTTCCTCGTGATACCACCGGTCGCGGCCCGGATCCCAGGGAACGGGCGCGCCCGTGTGCCGCACCACCAACACGGTATGCACGCCGGGGCAGGCAGCGAGGGCGGCATCGACGTTCTCCTTGAGCGCTATCTTCCGGCCGCCCCGGAGTCCCTCATCGGCGGTGATCACCGCACGGCAGTCCGAATCCAAGATGCGATCCTTCAGCGATTCGGGGGAAAAGCCGCCGAACACCACCGAGTGGATAACGCCGATCCGAGCACAGGCGAGCATCGCGATCGCCGTCTCCGGAATCATCGGCATGTAGATCGCGACCCGATCCCCGCGTCTGACGCCCCGCGCCTTGAGCGCGTTGGCACAGCGGCAGACGCTTTCGTAGAGCTCGCGGTAGGTGATGTGCCTGCTCTCGTCGGGGCCGTCACCTTCCCAAAGGATCGCCACTTGGTTCGCACGCGCATCCAGGTGCCGGTCAAGGCAGTTGTAAGCGACATTGAGCATCGCCCCTTCGAACCAACGGATCCTCGCCGTGCCGTAATCCCAGTCCTCGACCCTATCCCAGCGCCGATACCAGGTCACGAATTCCGCCGCTTGTTCGTCCCAAAACGCCGCCGGGTTCGCTATCGAGCGTTGATACAGCACTCGATATTGCTCGGCGTTGATGTGTGCCCGATGGGCGAAATTCGCGGGCACTGCGTAAATTCTTTCTGCCGACATGCTGAGCTCCTCAGGTGGTCGGGGTCTATTATGCGTGTCTTTTGCCGCCGCGTGTATTAGATTGACCGCCTACTTCGGCCCGCGCAAAGGTGGCCGCCTAATCAAAGGGCGCATGCGAACTCGACGCCCGCCGTTTTGGCCCGCAGTTCTTGTCATCCGCTGCCCGCAGATAGCTTGTATTAAGACCCGCGAATGCCGGACAATCGGATGTGCGAGCGAGAGCCCGGTTTCGTCCGGGCTTTGCATTTTTTCTACCGTCAGTGAATTGGGGAAAACATACCGGATGGAAAAACCGCTCATGCCGAGCTACCGGCGCTTGCCTGTAGCGTTCGTGCGCGGTCAGGGGGCATGGCTTTGGGATGACCAGGAGCGCCGCTATTTGGACGCAGTGAGCGGGATCGCGGTCTGCGGGCTTGGCCACGCCCACCCGGCGGTTGCCCAGGCCGTGGCCGAGCAGTCTCTAGCTCTCGTTCATACCTCGAATTTGTACCGCATGCCGCTGCAGGAGAGCCTCGGCGCGCGGCTGACGCAATTGTCCGGAATGGATAACGCGTTTTTTTGCAACTCCGGAGCGGAAGCCAATGAAGCGGCCATCAAGATCGCGCGGCTCTTGGGTCACGAGCGCGGGATCGAAGCGCCGGCAATCGTGGTCATGGAGGGCGCGTTTCACGGACGCACCTTGGCCACCCTCAGCGCCACCGGAAATCGCAACGTGCAGCACGGATTCGAACCCCTGGTGCAGGGCTTTGTGCGGGTGCCGTACAACGATCCCGAGGCGCTGGCACAAGTCGCCTCTCAGCGCCGCGATATTGTCGGCGTGTTGCTGGAGCCCCTCCAAGGCGAAGCCGGCGTGATCGTGCCGGCTCCGGGTTATTTAACCGAGGTGCGCCGGCTTTGCGACCGGCACGGCTGGCTGATGATGCTGGACGAGGTACAGACCGGTCTTGGGCGTACCGGGGCGTGGTTCGCGTATCAGCACGAGGGCATCCACCCGGACGTACTGACGCTCGCCAAGAGTTTGGGCAACGGCGTGCCCATTGGCGCCTGCCTGGCCCGCACGCACGCCGCGGAACTGATCCAACCGGGGATGCACGGCTCAACCTTCGGCGGCAATCCACTCGCCTGCCGGGCAGCGCTCGCGGTTCTCGCCACGCTGGAGCAAGAGGGGCTTGTTCAGCGGGCGGGGCTGCTTGGACGGCGCATGCTTGATGGCTTAGGGGATGTCCTTCACGGCTGTGCTCACATCCAAGCTATCCGGGGGAAAGGACTCATGATCGGGATCGAACTCACACGGCCATGCGGCGAGCTGGTGGAAAAAGCGTTACAGGCGGGGTTATTGATCAATGTTACGGCCGACACGGTGGTACGCCTCCTGCCGCCTCTGGTGATGAGCGACGCCGAGGCGGCCGAACTCGTGCACCAGCTCGGCGCATTGATCAGGGCATCATAGTCGCGCTACGGATGTGAGTAGGCCCGCTCCCCGGCATTTTCTAAGCTTGACGGACCTCTCGTCGGCCGAGCTTTCGCGCCTCATCGATCGCGGCATCGAATTGAAAGCGATGCGGCGCGCGGGAAAGATCCATGAACCGCTCAAGAGCCGGGTGCTCGCGACGGTCTACGAGAAATCCTCGACCCGCACCCGCGTCTCCTTCGAGACCGCCATGATCCAGCTCGGGGGCCAGGCGATCTTTTTATCCGCGCACGACACGCAACTCGGGCGCGGGGAGCCGGTCGAGGATATGGCGCGGGTGTTATCGCGGATGGTGGACGCGATCATGGTCCGAACCTTCGATCACGATAGACTCCGGCGTTTGGCGGCGTATTCGGAGGTGCCTGTGATTAACGGTTTGACCGATCGCCATCACCCCTGCCAACTCTTGGCGGACATCCAAACCTTCGTCGAGCACCGCGGTCCGATTGCAGGTAAAACCGTCGCGTGGATCGGCGACGGCAACAATATGTGTCATAGCTATATCGAGGCTGCCGGGCTGTATGGATTTGCGCTCCGGATCGCTTGTCCGCCCGGCTATTGGCCGCGGGAAGAGATGGGGGGCGCGGCGGCGAGCGTGGTGCGCCGCTGCGATCGACCGCAACTAGCGGTTCGCGACGCGGATCTGGTGGTCACCGATGTCTGGGCCAGCATGGGGCAAGAACAAGAAAGCGCGGCTCGGCGCGAGGTTTTTAGCCGCTTTCAGGTGGATGAGGATTTGCTGTCGCTCGCAAAACCGAACGCTCTTTTCATGCACTGCCTGCCCGCGCATCGCGGCGAGGAGGTCAGCGCCGGGGTGATCGATGGCCCGCACAGCGTAGTCTGGGATGAGGCCGAGAATCGGTTGCACGCACAGAAGGCGCTGCTCGAATTTTTGCTGGCCTAAGTACGATCCACGTGCTGCGTCGAGTCAACCCGTGGTCACCTTGAGGATCTAGAGCACCCCGGTGTTGTTCTTGTTAAGCAACGACGACGGTTACCAGGCGCCGGGGATCGCTTGCCTTGCCCAAGCGCTTACCGGGCTAGGAGAGGTGACCGTGGTTGCGCCGGATCGCAATCGCAGCGGCGCAAGTAACTCCCTGACTCTCGATAAACCGCTGCGGGCCGCGCGCGCCGAGAACGGTTTCATCTATGTGGACGGTACCCCGACCGACTGCGTGCACCTTGCCATCACCGGCTTGCTTGAGCGCGTGCCGGACATGGTGGTAGGCGGAATCAACGCCGGGGCGAATCTCGGCGATGATGTACTCTATTCCGGCACCGTTGCCGTGGCGATCGAGGGGCGTTTCCTCGGGTTGCCCGCGATGGCGGTTTCTCTGGCCGGCGGCCAAGCGCTGCATTACGAGACCGCCGCCAGAATCGCAAGCTTGTTGGTCAAGGAGATCGGGCACCGGCCTTTACCCGCGGATACGATCTTAAACATCAATGTCCCGGACTGCCCGTGGACCGAGCTTCGGGGAGTGGCGGCTACCCGCCTCGGCCGGCGACACAAATCGGAACCGGTGGTGCAGGCGTCGGACCCGCGGGGGCGGCCGATTTATTGGGTGGGGCCGCCCGGCCCGGAGGAGGATGCGGGGGTGGGGACCGATTTTCATGCGGTCAAAAGCGGGTATGTATCGATCACCCCGCTGCAAGTCGATATGACCCATTACCGGGCCTTGGATACGGTGTCGCGATGGCTCGAGGCCTTGCGCGTGCATGAAGGCTGATCACCGCGGCATCGGTCTAACCTCCCAGCGTGCCCGCGATCGCTTGATGCGGGAGCTGCGGGAGATGGGGATCGAATCGCGCGAGGTTTTGCACGCCATGCGCACGGTACCGCGTCATCTTTTCGTGGACGAGGCCCTCGCTAGCCGCGCGTACGAGAATACGGCCTTGCCCATCGGTTACGGCCAGACGATTTCGCAACCCTACATCGTGGCGCGTATGACCGAGGCCTTGTTTGTGAGCGGTGCGATGGATAGGGTTCTGGAGATCGGGGCCGGTACCGGGTACCAGTCCGCGATCCTGGCTCAATTCGCCAAATCGGTCCATAGCGTCGAGCGCATTGGCGCGCTGGCGGCGCGGTTGCGGGAGCGTTTGGCGGCGTTGCATTATCGTACCGTCCGTGTCAAGCACGGAGACGGCCGTATCGGCTGGCAGGATCACGCCCCCTATGATGCAATCCTGATCGCTGCCGCCGTCGACAGCGTTCCCCCGGCGCTACTGGAGCAGCTTGCCGTCGGCGGCCGCATCGTCGCGCCCGTGGGCGAGAGCGGTTCGCAGTGGCTCGTTTTGGTGACACGCTATCCCGACCACTTCGAAGAGAAGCCCCTCGAGGAGGTGCGCTTCGTGCCGCTCATAGCAGGACTGGGATAGGACTGCGATGCCCTTGCGGGCGCAACTCCTGGCGATCCTGGTGGCTGTGAGCCAGTTCGCCGGCTGCGGAACGACGGCAAAGGCCCCGGTCGTAAGTGCTAGGACGGGCGGCGAGCGCATGCCGCTCGCGCGCGCAAATAATTCCGGCACTGCGCGCCAGCACGTGGTGGCGCGCGGAGACACTTTGCATGCGATCGCATGGCGTTACCGGCTCGATTACCGCGAGATTGCCCGCTGGAACCGGATCGAAGCCCCATTCATCATCTACCCCGGCCAGCGTTTAGCTTTGCATCAGACGCAAGGTCCGGGAGTCGCTCCGAGGCCGGCGCCGAGGCGCGAGGTCCGGGCAAGCGCGCCTCGCGCCGAAATGCCTGCCCGCGGGCCGCCGCCGGCCGGATCGATTCAATGGCAATGGCCGGCGCGGGGCAAGCCGTTGCCGGCCGATACCGCGTCGAGCCGGCAGGGATTGGATCTCTTGGGGCAAGCTGGACAGCCCATTTGGGCGG
>JBOIDM010000093.1:0-10745 GCA_050740575.1 Gammaproteobacteria bacterium | reverse complement strand
CCCTTTTACTTCCGCATGCCTCGGGAATGGGCTCCGCCAATAACGAAACAGCTCATTTATCGTCAAGAGTTCATTCATCCAGGTTGGGGCGTTTATCTTGTCCTTTGGGGAAATAAAGCTCGACGAGCAGGAACCCCGTGCGCAGCAGATCTTCTTCGGACGGTGCCGGGTTGTCCTCCAGCCTGTCAGGGCTTTCGAATAGGACCAGCCACGGGCTAGCTATCGTGACTGTCAACGCTTGGCCATCGCGGCCGCTTACCGTAACGTTCCAATGCTCGGCAGGTCCTTGAAACCGCATCCATCGGGCGCGTTTGAACAGGACATCCGCCGTTTCCTGGGTGAGATAGGCTTCCCTCAATATCTGGTCATCCGGCGGTGCCGGCGCAAAATAAAGTTGGGCCGTGCTTAACGTAGAATCCTGTTCGGGTCTGTAGGCGAACGGCAAGACAAAGCGTGAATACGAAGCCCCTTTGAAGCTATCTTGTTTGGCGTTTGGATCGCCGCAGATGAGTTCCAGCATCCGTTCTTGTCTCTTATAATAATCGTGGCGTTATGATTCTACGCCTTAGATAATGTGACCGGAATGGACAACCTCGTAGCCCGGGTTGACGTTTTTTTGCGAAAGGCAGGGGCACATAATTTATTTTCCCGGGTTGCGGTACAAACAGCGCCCCTAATACAACCCCGCTTACCGAATGATCGCCCGCAGTATACCGCGCTCGATGTCCCGACCAGCGTGATAAGGTACGACGGTCCGCCGTCCGTCGGGATGTCGCATGATGCAATGGCTTCCGGTGATGCGGTCAATCTCAAACCCGGCGCGCTGTAGTGTATGTACGACTTCATCGGGCTTGAGCGGCGGCAGGCGGCTCATGCAGCCGTTTCAATTTCAACAACCTCGAACTCGCGCGCCTCATGGCCGGGAGGCAACGATTCGCCATGCTTACCCAAGCTGAGGATGTAGCCACGAATGGCATCTTGAACCATCGCCAGTGCTTCCTCCTTCGTCTCTCCTTGCGTAACGCAGCCAGGGAGTGCTGGCGCCGAGACTATATAACCACCTTCTTCCGCAGGCTCCAGGTAAACAAGAAAGCGTGCCATTGAAATCCACCTCCGTCATAAACCTAATTTCGATTTAACAATACCTGTCCGACGGTTTCATCATTAACTGATGGTTTGCTGCTGTAATTTTCCTCCAGGATAATCCTATACCTCCCCAACCCGAAACTCGTCTTCCCGCCCATATGCAGCCACTCTCCTAAAGCGAGTATAGGCATAAATGGGCGTAGCTCGCCTTCGTAGGTCACGGCACCCAGCAGTCCACCGAACTGCATCCACTCCTTCTGCCGGCCGGAGTATCGTGCCCAATCATCCCAGACCAGGTCGTGCGAGCGAATGGTCACCTGTTTTGCCTGCTCTAGCAGTACCTGTTTAGCCCCGTGCTCGAGCATGGGGCCGCCGCGATAGGCTCCGCTCAGGAGGTTGATCCTGGCGATCACGCGTTCCAGAAACGTCGCGAACTCCGGGCAGGTGTGGAGCAGCCGATTGTCTTTCTTGAGCCGCAGGCGGGTATCGAATGTCAACGTAACCTGGTCTATGTCCCTATCCTCCCACCCGCGGGTGACTTCCTGTGAGGTGGTCGGCGGGCCGGGATGCATTACCGCGGTCGCGCCTTGCTCCAGCAGGAGATGCGGTTGTGCGCCGGGAACCAGCCGCTCCACGCGCTGGATCTCGAAGCGGCCCCGGCCGGCGCCCAAGCCCTCCTGACCGAGATGCTCGAAGGCGCAGAGGCACGCCGTCAGGCTGTAGCAGGCCGGACCGATCAACAAGAGATCACAGGTGAGCCGGCTGCCGGGCGGGTACTCGCATTGCGTCCCGAGCGGCGGCACGAGGACGAAGGGTTTGGGCAGGGCCATCCGCGCGGTTTCATCGGATGGCGGCATCGTCGAGGCGGGCTCGTACAGTTGATCGTACAAGGGCTTGTACAGCCGCCGCAGCGCCCATCCGAACGCCCCATGGAAGGTAGAGCCCTTATAGGCGCTCAATTGCAGCGGCGTGACGGCGAGGAGATGAAATCGCAGCCAGATCGCGCTGAGATCGGATGCGTGGATGTCCTTCAAGCGCTCCGACGGGAGCTCTACGACTGGCGCGTTCATGCTTATCGCGTTTCGGGTGATATTCGCCGCTAAACGAGAAGCTCTCGAACAGATTGTACTGTTTAACACAAACGCGAAGACTTTTCTGTGACTTTTTTTACATCGCGAGAGAAGACAATATGCTAGCAACCGGCAGTGTCAATGAATAATGCTGTCCGGTGGGTCCTTCCGGTGTGATACCGTTCGTCCCACCGGCGAGGCGATAACAGGGTGTCATTCCGACAGGGATTGCCGGTAGGGTTCAGGGGTGACTGAGCGGTGGCGGGATAAAAGCCCGACCGAGAGCTTGCGCGAAACTACGGGGCAGGCTCTGCCTGCGTGATGCGCTAAGCGCTTGCAGTCGTGCGCTTGAATCCGCACACTGTACCGGAGCCGGTGGCCCATTCAAGTCGGTCATAACATGAAAAAAACCGAGCGCTCGATCGGTATGACCCCGCTGGATAGTCTCCTGGTATTCGTCCCGATCGCCATCGCGCTGCGGTGGCTGCAAGCCGATCCCTTGTGGGTTTTTATCACCTCCTGTCTGGCCATCGTCCCGCTCGCGGGCTGGATGGGCAAGGCCACGGAACACTTGGCGGCGCGCCTGGGCGAAGGGATCGGCGGTCTCCTCAATGCGAGCTTCGGCAATGCCGCCGAGCTCATCATCGCTTTCTTCGCCCTGCGGGCCGGTTTGCATGATGTGGTCAAGGCCTCTATCACCGGTTCGATCATCGGCAACATCCTACTGGTGTTGGGGCTGAGCATGATCGCGGGCGGCGCGCGCTTCCCGATCCAGGCGTTCAACCGCACCGCGGCGTCGATGGGCGCGAGCCTTTTGCTCTTGAGCGCCATCGGACTCGTCATCCCGGCGATCTTTCATTTGCTCGCGGCCGAGGCCGGCACTGAAGTGGAACGCGGGCTGAGCTTGGAGATCGCAGTGGTTCTGTTCGCAACCTACGTGCTCAGCCTGGTGTTCTCCCTCCACACCCACCGGCATCTTTATGTCGGGGCCGCGGGCGAAGAGAGCAACGCGGACGAGGCCGGCGCGCATTGGGGGCGAGGGCGTGCGATTGCGGTGCTCCTCATCTCATCGGCGCTGGTCGCTGTCATGGCCGAGATCCTGGTCCATAGTGTCGAGCATGCCGCCCGGACTCTGGGCATGACGGAAGTGTTCGTGGGCGTGATACTGGTGGCCATCATCGGTAACGCCGCGGAGCACAGCACGGCCATCATCGTGGCGATGAAAGGCAAGATGGACCTCGCCATCAACATCGCGGTGGGATCGAGCTTACAGATCGCTCTGTTCGTGGCCCCGGTGCTGCTCTTTGTCAGTTACGGCTTCGGCTCCCCGATGGATCTCGTATTCACGCCCTTCGAGGTCATCGCGATCGTGCTCGCCGTCTTGGTGGTCGGCCGCATCGCCGACGATGGCGAATGCAATTGGATGGAGGGCGCGCAGCTCTTGGCCGTCTATTTGATCCTCGGCATTGCCTTCTATTTCTTGCCACACTAGGATGGCGCATGCGCCATCGATTGAAACGTCTGATCGCGCGCCGCTCGCCGAAGGCGGGCCTGGCCCCCGGCACCTTGGTGCATATCGGGGAGCGCACCCGGGAGGTCACGCGGACCTCGATATTGGATTTCGATGAACTAGCGCTGCGCGAGCTGGAGGTGCATGCGGCGTCCGAGTGTCGTGCCTTTAAAGACTCGCCGAACACCAGTTGGATCAACGTCGATAGCGTGCACGACGTCGAGCTGTTACGGGAATTCGGCCAAGACTTCGGCTTACATCCTCTCGTTCTCGAAGACATCGTCAACACCGACCAGCGTCCTAAGCTCGAAGACTACGGTGAGTATCTCTATATCGTGGTCAAGATGCTGTCCAACAACGGTGGGTCGCTGGCCGTCGAACAAGTCAGCCTCGTGCTGGGCGCCTCCTGGGTTCTTTCTTTCCAAGAAAGGGGGAAGCCCGGCGATGTCTTCGATCCGATCCGTGTGCGGATCCGAAGCGGCGCGGGAAAGATCCGTAAGCGCGGCGCCGACTTCCTGGCCTATAGCCTCATCGACGCCATCGTTGACAACTATTTCGTGATCCTGGAGCGTGTCGGGGACCGCATCGAAGCGATCGAAGAGGATCTCTTGACGAATCCGATCCCCGCGACCCTCACCGCAATCCACCACCTCAGGCGGGAGATGATCTTTCTGCGCCGATCGGTGTGGCCGCTGCGCGAGATGCTGAGCACATTGCAGCGTGGGGAATCCAAGCTGGTACAACAGGGAACGCAGGTGTACTTACGAGACGTCTATGATCACACCATTCAGGTAATCGACACCGTCGAAAGTCTGCGCGACGTGCTCCAAGGGATGCTCGAGATTTATCTTTCGAGCGTGAACCAGCGCATGACCGAGGTAATGAAGGTGTTGACCGTCATCGCCACGGTGTTTATCCCCTTGACCTTTATCGTCGGCGTCTACGGAATGAATTTCGAATATTTCCCCGAGCTAAAATGGCGCTGGGGCTATCCGGCATTGTGGGGCATTATGGTCGGCATCGGCGTCCTGATGCTGATCTTCTTTAAACGCCGGAAATGGATTTAGGACCCCACCGCGCAGGTGCGGGGCGCCGCCGATGAATAACGATCCGCAAATCCCTACGCTCCCGCTCCGGCTCGGGGCCGGCGGGCTCGTCCCGTTTATCGTCTTCGCGGGAAGCTTGTGGGCGGCGCCGCTCGACTACCGGCCGCTCTTGGTCGGATGGCTCAGCACCTATGCCGCGGTGATCTTGAGTTTTATCGGCGCGCTGCACTGGGGCATCGCGATGGTTCACCGCAATATGATCGAAGGCGATCGCGCCCTGTTCATGACCTGGAGCGTGGTGCCGGCGATCGCCGCTTGGGTGGCGCTATTGCTCCCGGAAACCAGCCGTTTCATGGTGCTCGCGGCAGCCTTCGCGGTGGACTACGCGGTGGATCGCGAGCTCGTGCGGCGCTATCCGATCACGCCCTGGTTCCTGAGGCTCCGGGGCGGCCTCACTGCGGTTGTCGTGCCGTGCTTATTGCTGGCGGCATTGCGTGTGTTTCTCACATGAGAGATCAAGGCGCCATCGGCAGCCGCTCGCAGGTCGCCTCGATCCAGTCCTCGACCATTCGATTGATCTCGGCCGCGTGTCTACCGCTCGACTCGATGATCGGCCCGATGACTACGTCGATGACACCCGGAATTTTCTCGAGCCGGCCACGCGGCCAGAATACGCCCGCGTTATGCGCGACCGGCACGACGGGAACCCCCGTCTTGGCGGCGAGATAGGCGCCGCCGGCCTCATAGCTCACCCGTTGCCCCGGCGCCACTCGCGTGCCCTCCGGGAATATCGTGATCCATAAACCCTTCTCCAAACGATCGCGTCCTTGCTCCACCACCTGCCGCAGCGCGCGGCGGACCGCTTTCCGATCGATGGCGATCGGGTCAAGTGTGGCGAGCCCCCAGCCGAAGAGCGGCAGCCACAAAAGCTCGCGTTTCAGCACCCAAACGTGCGGTGGAAAGAATTTTTGTAAAGCGAACGTCTCCCACGCGGACTGGTGTTTGCACATGATGATTGCCGGGCCGCCGGGAATGTTTTCCATGCCCGTCACCCGCCAGCGCAGACCGCAGCATGTGGCCAGCCACCAGAGGTTGAGATGAGCCCACAGTGTCACGATCCGGTAACGAAGAGCGTAAGGCAACGGCCAGACGACCAACGCGATAGGCGCGAACACGATGAGCGTAAGGACAAGCCCGATATAGAAAACAAGTGACCGGGAGAGATTCAAGGTGCTAATGTTCTTGCTTCTTGCCGTAGCGCTTCGACAAATCCGCGGCGAGCCGCCTCGCCGCTTCGAGGCTTTCGGGCGATAACTTCCTGCTGGTATCCGTCAGGGCAGCGGCCGCCTGCGCGTGGCCCGACTGGGATGCGACGCTGAACCATGCGTAAGCAGATCCCAAATCCCGCGTCACACCTTGACCTCGGGCGTAGATCTCCCCGAGACGAAATTGCGCTTGCGGGATGCCCTGTTCCGCCGCGCTTTTGAACCAGCGCCCGGCGGCACTGAGATCCTTTTCGACCCCTTGGCCGTTCGCGTACATGATCCCGAGATAGTATTGGGCGTAAGGATCGTTGGAGGACTGAGCGAGTGGGAGCAGGACCTGAAGAGCGCGCTCGAAATTCCCTTGGGCGTGTGCGACCACGGCTTCGGTTAAGTCGGCTTGTGCGGCGCAGCTGAGTGCGAGTAGGAACAAGGACATGAGATATCGGTGTTTCATGGTTAACGCTGGCCTTTCCATTGCGATACGCGATTGAGTTAAAATTGCCGCCTTTATAGAAGCTAACCAGCCGAATGTACAGCCGGAGCTTGGACGGAGGCGATGACCGCCGAATCTCGCCACGAGAACACCGATGAACGGCTACAAAGCCTTGCGGGTCCACCAAGAGGAGGGAAAGATTCGCGCCCGGATCGAAACCCTGCAGCGGGAAGGTCCGCATCCCGGCGAGGTAGTGATCCGCAGCGTTTACTCCAGCGTGAATTACAAGGACGCGCTGGCCGCCACGGGAGCGGGAAAGATTCTAACGCGCTTTCCCTTGGTGGCGGGCATCGATGTTTCGGGAATCGTAGCGGAGTCGGATGATGCTCGTTACCGGCCCGGCGACCGGGTGCTGGTGACCGGCTATGACTTCGGCGTGAGCCGCGACGGGGGCTACGCGGAGTTCGCGAGTGCCCCGGCCGAATGGGTGGTGCCGCTACCCGCGGGCTTGTCCTTGTACGACGCGATGGCGATCGGATCGGCGGGACTCACCGTCGCCATTTGCGTTAAACGACTGGAAGACAACGGGCAAACGCCGGCCGGCGGCCCAGTGGTGATCACGGGTGCGACCGGGGGTGTGGGGAGTCTCGCGATCGATATCCTCTCCGGACGCGGATATGAAGTGGTAGCGGTGACCGGCAAGATGGCGGAAGCTCCCTATCTGCGCAGCCTAGGCGCGCGGATGGTCCTGGACCGAGGGACGCTCGATCTGGGATCGCGGCCGCTCGAAAAAGGCCAGTGGGCGGGCGCCATCGACAACGTCGGCGGAGACCTGCTCGCCTGGCTCACCCGGACTCTGCGCCCGTGGGGGAACATCTGCGCGGTGGGTTTAGCGGGCGGCAGCGAACTGCATACCACCGTCATGCCATTTATCCTGCGCGGCGTGAGCCTATTAGGCATCAGCTCTGCGGGCTGCCCGGCGGCGATGCGGCATGCGCTTTGGAGACGGCTGGCTGCGGATCTGCGGCCGCGTCATCTCGACAAGATTGCCGCGCGCACGGTGGCATTGGAAGATCTGCCCGGCGTATTCGAGACGATGCTCAAGGGGCAAGCGCGAGGGCGAACGGTAGTTAAGATCGCGGACGAATAACGGACCGGAATTGAACACGCCATGGTTGCTAAAACCTTATACGATAAGCTTTGGGACAGCCACGTCGTGCAGGACTACGGCGACGGGACGGCGCTCATCTACATCGATCGCCATCTCATCCATGAGGTGACCTCACCCCAAGCCTTCGAGGGATTACGCATCGCGCAGCGAAAACCGTGGCGCATAGGCGCGAATCTCGCGGTCTCCGATCACAATGTTCCGACCACCGACCGGACGAACATCGACGATCCGGTCTCGCGCCTGCAACTCGACACCTTGGATCACAACTGCGCAAGCTTCGGTATCCGCCAGTTCAAGATGAGCGACGTCCGTCAAGGCATCGTGCACGTGATCGGACCCGAACAGGGGTTTTCCCTGCCCGGCACGACCATCGTGTGCGGTGACTCGCATACCTCCACGCACGGTGCTCTGGCCGCACTGGCGTTCGGCATCGGCACCTCCGAAGTGGAGCACGTCCTGGCGACACAATGTTTGGTCCTCAAGAAGTCACGCAATATGTTGGTTCGGGTCGACGGCGTGCTCGGCCGCGGGGTCACCGCCAAGGATATGATCCTCGCGATCGTCGGGCGCATAGGCACGGCGGGCGGCACGGGGCACAGCATCGAGTTTTCGGGCGCCGCGATCCGGGCCTTGTCGATGGAAGCGCGCATGACCGTGTGTAATATGAGCATCGAGGCCGGCGCGCGAGCCGGGCTCATCGCGGTGGACGAGACGACGATCGATTACCTCGCGGGCCGTCCGATGGCCCCCACGGGCGGGCTCTGGGATCAGGCCAGCGCCGCTTGGCACGATTTGCGTTCCGATCCCGGCGCCGTGTTCGACCGTCTAATAGAGATCGACGCGCATGGCATCCAGCCCCAGGTGTCGTGGGGTACGTCCCCGGAGATGGTGGTATCCGTCGATGGGCGGGTCCCCGATCCCAGTGCCGAGGGCGATCCCGTCAAGCGCGACGGTATGCGCAAGGCGCTGGCCTATATGGGCTTGCAAGTGAATGTCCCGATCACCGATATTGCCTTGGATAAGGTGTTTATCGGATCGTGCACCAATTCGCGCATCGAGGACTTGCGCGCCGCCGCCGAGATCGTGCGCGGGAAGCGCATCGCATCGAACATCATACAAGCCTTAGTGGTGCCGGGTTCGGGGCTCGTGCGCAAGCAAGCCGAGCGAGAGGGTCTGGATCGGGTGTTCATCGAGGCCGGATTCGAGTGGCGCGAGGCGGGCTGCTCGATGTGCTTGGGGATGAATCCCGATCGCCTGTCGCCGGGCGAGCGTTGTGCATCGACCTCGAACCGGAATTTCGAAGGCCGGCAGGGCTCCGGCGGACGTACCCATCTGGTCAGCCCGCCGATGGCTGCCGCGGCGGCGATTGCCGGACATTTTGTCGATGTACGGGACCTCTGATAGCGCGCGGGAAATGACATGGAGGCATTTAGAAAACTGACGGGGCTGGTGGTGCCGCTCGATCGCCACAACGTGGACACCGACGCGATCATGCCGAAGCAATTCCTGAAATCGATCCACCGCACCGGATTCGGACCGAACCTCTTCGACGAATGGCGTTATCTCGATCGGGGTGAGCCGGGCCAGGACTGCGCCCACCGGCCATTGAATCCGGACTTCGTGCTGAATCACGAACGCTATCGCGGTGCCCAGATCCTCCTGGCGCGCGACAACTTCGGTTGCGGGTCCTCGCGCGAGCATGCGGTATGGGCGCTATTGGACTACGGGATCCGCTGCGTGATCGCCCCTAGCTTCGCGGATATCTTCTTCAGCAACGCCCACAAGAACGGTCTATTGGCGGTCATGCTCTCGAATCCAACGATAGACCGGTTGTTCCACGATGTCGCGGGCATGCCCGGCTATAAGCTCACGGTGGATCTAGAGGCGCAGACGCTCGTTACGTGGGATGAACAGGCAATCGAATTCAGCTTGGACGCAGGCATTAAGCGGCGGTTAATGGAAGGTCTGGATGATATCGGCATCACGCTGCAAACCGCGGAGCGCATTCGCGCCTACGAACAACGCCGCCGCCAGGATGCGCCGTGGTTGTTCTCGGAGGAGACCGGGAGCACGGGCTCCGCCCTTGATTCATTGACAGGGCTGAACGAATCGACTATATAGCGGCGGCCTTTCGTGTCCGCGTTTGAACTTTGTGTCCGGCGGTGCATCGAAGGTTGTGGCATGTGCCAGGAGGCGCAAGGCTGTTTACGCCGCCAGGGTTGGCGAGAACCTTGTACTAGAAATGTGGAGAAATAAAGTATGCAGATCAATAAGACGCTTATCGCCGGCTTAGCCGCCTCTGGGCTGGTGCTTTCGTGCAACGTAGCGGCCGAGACAGTTGACGTGCAGGCCTCGGGGATGAAGTTCGATCCCGTGATCGCATTCGTCAAGGCTGGTGATACGGTGAAGTGGAATGGCCTGCCGACGGCGAGCCATGATGCCGTGGCCATACCGAGCATGATTCCGGAGGGCGCCGAAGCCTTCAACCTGAAGGAAGAGGGGGCGACCGTCACGCTTACCAAAGAAGGCGCCTATGTCTACAAGTGCTCGCCTCACCTCGGTTTGGGTATGGTCGGGGCCATCGTCGTGGGTGACAAGATGCCCGCCAATATGGAGCAGATTCAGAAGAGCCCCGAAAATAAGGGACCGATCGCGAGAACCGTCAAAGAGCTAGGAAAACAAGTCGAAGCGAAGTTCGCCAAATAAGGTCTGACCGTGACCGGCGTCTCCCACGGTCGGTTACCATCGCGAAAAAGAGCGGTTGTGTTTGCGTGAGACTTCACACAAACGCAATCGCCTGCTTCGTGGGAGCACTGGGGTGAGCCGCAGGAAGCCTATCTACGGCGGTCTTTCTCGGCCGCGTTGGCCTTGGGTCGGGGGGATAATCGCGGCGACACTCTGCTTGTCTGCGGCAGCGGCAGAACCCGAGGATCAGGACCAGCGTAAGGCACTCAAGGTCTGCGCGGATCCCTACAGCCTGCCGAGCTCGAACAAGGAGCAGCAAGGCTTCGAGAACAAGATCGCGCAACTCTTCGCCGGCGATCTTAAACTCCCCCTGGACTACACCTGGTTTCCGCAGCGGATCGGGTTTATTCGTAACACCCTGAGAAACAACGATGCGGCCGACGGGCGATACAAGTGCGACATCGTGATGGGCGTACCCG
>JBOIDM010000092.1:0-3855 GCA_050740575.1 Gammaproteobacteria bacterium | reverse complement strand
GTAGTAGGCCTTGCGTTCGCGCTGGATCTGCGCCGACAAACTGTAGAAACGCTGTGGACTGCCATCGGCACGCGCCAGCAGCAAATCGCCGATGGCCCGGGCGATACGGCCATTGCCGTCGTCAAACGGGTGCAAGGTGACGAACCACAGATGACCGAGGCCGGCCTTGATGAGCGGTGGGTCATTCAATGCGCCATTCAGCCAGTCGAGGAATCGAGCCGTTTCGGCTTGCAGGCGGACCGCTGGCGGCGCCTCGAAATGCACGCGCTGACGGCCGATGGGGCCGGACACCACCTGCATCGGGCCGGTGGCATCGTCGCGCCAGCCGCCGACCTTGATCCTGGAAAGGCCGGAGTAGCCTGTCGGAAACAACGCGGCATGCCAGCCGAACAGCCGCTCCTGTGACACGGGCGCACGGCAGTTGGCGGTGGCATCGAGCACCATCTCGACCACACCCTCGACGTGGCGATCGACCGGGGCGAGCGCACCGATGTCGACGCCCAGTCTGCGGGCGATGGACGAGCGCACGGATTCGACGTTGAGTTGCTCACCTTCGATCTCGCTGGTCTTGACCACGTCCTCGGTGAGCGCCGCCAGGCTCGCCTGATCACGCAGAGCCATGCCGACGTCGGCTAGGCGCCCCATCAAGAGCCCTTGGGCACGACTGACCTCGGCCATGGGGCCAGCGAGTGCCGCCAGGTCGAAGCTCCAGTTCGGCCAGTCACTGGTTTGCCAGATGTATTTGTAATCGCCGCTATTCATGCGGAGATTATGGGCCGCATTCTCCGCATACGCAAGTTATTCGCCGCACATGATGCGGTGAAAGTGGGCGCCATTCGCCGCAAGGAGGGCTGCCTTATCCCGCAATGGGTTAAATGGGTGTGCTTTTGGTCGGGGCGACGGACGCGGGTTCGATTCCGCGTTTGGGAATTGAACTGGCCCCGAGCAGCAGACGAGGTTGAGGCAGCATATCGGCAACCACTTAGACGGAAAAACCTGTCTGATCGTCCGCCACCGAGGGGCGTACCGGCAGGCTTTTCGATCGGGTTCGCACTGGTTCGCAGCAACCCGCAGCGCTTCGATTGCGCACTTTCAATAGTCGTTTGATGCAGGGTTCCACCCCACCACCATTTGAACGTCCAGTGCAATCCAACAACGGCCGGTAAGCTTAGGTAAATCAAAGCTTCCGGCCGTTTTCTTATCCCATGCGGTGCAGTAACATCCCTTGCGGCCTTTTATGCAGTAACTTCTGCGGTAACAGCACTTTTTGAGTTACTGCATGGCACGACACCTGATACCGGCAGACGCGACGATCCGCAATATCAAGCCCAAAGAGGCGCCGTTTCGCCTAAACGACGGCGACGGTCTTTATCTGCTGGTTAAGCCGAACGGGGCGCGCTGGTGGCGTTTCGATTACAGCATAGAGATATACCCCGACACCCGGCTAAGCGCGGCACGCGCCAGGGCGGACGAGGCGCGGCGGTTGGTAGCGGCCGGCACCGATCCGAGCGAAGCGCGCAAGATCCGGCAAGCCAAGGAACGTGAAAGCGAAAGGCGTATTGCCGAAGGCCTGCCACCGGCGGATTTCTTTAAGGATGTCGCGCGGGAGTGGTTCGCCAAGTATTCGGCAACCTGGGCGCCCTCTCACGGCGAAAAGATCATCCGGCGGCTTGAGCGATATATTTCCATGGATCGGTAACCGATCCGTGGCCGCTGTAACCCTGGCGCACGCATCAATGGGAGACCGATGAGCGATAACGCCATTCTCGCAGCGCTGCGGCGCATGGGGTTTGCCAAGGATGAAATGAGCGGGCATGGCTTCCGCGCGACGGCGCGCACCATCCTTGATGAAGTTCTGCATATCCGGCCTGACTACATAGAACACCAGTTAGCCCATACCGTGCGCGATCCGAACGGGCGCGCCTACAACCGCACGGCACACCTGGCCGAGCGACGCAAGATCCTCGACAAGCTCAAGGCCGGGGCCGAAGTGATCCCGATACATTAACAAGCCTGACCCGATTTAGGAGCCCTTTGGGGCGAAAGCGTGCGGGGCACGCGGTTCATCCCCGCGTGTGCGGGGAACGGTACGACCGGCAGCGCGGATAGTCCGCCAACCCAGATAAAAAAGCCCGGCACAAGGCCGGGCTCTCGAAGCATGAATAAGCAATCTTAAGGAATCACGAGATTCCCTCAGGACGTTCCTCTGAATTTAACACAGTTGCGTCACCTTCGATGCCAGCGGCGGGTTCAATTTCAGTAACCACATCGGCCGTAGCTGTACCTTCATCTCCGGAAACACCCTCTGCGGGCTGAACAACTTCTTCTTTTCTCGCCCAGTAAAGCCCGTAAAGACCGATGCACGCTACTAACACTGGAATAAGCATACCGAACTTGCCCATACATCCTCCTATACCATAATTTCCCTTTAGATTCCCTTTTTACATTTGTCACACATTTGTCACATGTGACCCTGCTTCCCGTAGCTCTCATCACCTAAGGAGCAATAATTATAGCATCGCGCGTGTTCCTGATCCTTTGCCAAAAAGCGCCGCAATGCGGCATGGCCGCTACCGGGACCCTTCTGGGTGCCCCGTGTTGGGGGCTAAGCGTATCGAAGCGCTGATACTTTCCGGCGCCTCCGCTATATCCCCCAGCCGGGCACCGCGACGATCTGGCCAGTGATCCCTTGGGCGGCCGGGGATACCAGGGGGCCAGCTAAAGGGGCCAGGCTCGATATATTTATGATATACTCGGCACATGCCCCGCCGGCCACGTGTTCACCTCGATGGAATACCGCTACACATCGTGCAGCGCGGCCGCAACCGAGAGCCATGCTTCTTTGGCGAGGAGGATTACTCTACGTACCTGCATTGGCTCGGTGAGGCATTGAAGGGGACAAGCTCTTCGCTGCACGCCTATGCGCTCATGACCAACCATGTACATCTGCTCCTCACGCCCAAGAACGCCGCGACGGTACCCAAGCTTGTGATTTCCTTGGGACGGCGCTACGTGCAGTATATCAACCGCCAGTACCGGCGCACGGGCACATTGTGGGACAACCGCTATAAGTCCTCACTCATCCAGGCGGAGACCTATCTCCTCACCGCCATGCGTTACATCGAGCTGAACCCCGTGCGCGCGGCGATGGTCGACGATCCGGCGCACTACCGCTGGAGCAGCTATCGCTCCAACGCCCTCGGAGAGGGCTCACCGCTGCTCAGCCCGCATCCGGTCTACCAGTCATTGGGAGCGACCGACAGCGCGCGACGCGCAGCGTACCGCAGATTGTTCCGGTCCCATCTCGATCCGGAGACCCTCCGCGATCTCCGGCTTGCGCTAAACCAAAGCCAACCTTTGGGCAATGAGCGTTTCTATGCCAAGATTGAGCGCTTGACGGGGCAACGGCGGCAGGCCAGGCCTAGGGGCCGACCACCGTTAGAGGGTAATGTCTCGCGGCAAGCCACCGCTCGGCAGGGAGAGCCGGCATTGTGAAAATATCCGAGCCTGGTCCCTTTGGGTGCAATCCGGATGAGTCCAGGCGACGGTTCCTCAGGTTTGCGGGGCTCGGCACCCTGGGCATGGCGGTGGCCTCGTCGCGGCTGCATGCGGCGGACGCAGAGCCGGCATCCCCACCCG
This sequence comes from Gammaproteobacteria bacterium, assembly GCA_050740575.1. Classification (GTDB taxonomy): domain Bacteria; phylum Pseudomonadota; class Gammaproteobacteria; order JACCXJ01; family JACCXJ01; genus USCg-Taylor. The sequence goes on along the minus strand of JBOIDM010000092.1, from coordinate 216 downwards.
TCCCGCCCAGAACAGGTGCTGAGCCGAGCAGCCATGAGCACTACATGCGGCGTGCGATCGCCATGGCCAAGCGGGCTCTCCAGTTTCCGTTCGGCGCGGTGATCGTGCAGCGGGCTACAGGCGTCATTGTCGCCGAAGGACACAACCGGTCCGCCGAGAGCCCAACCTTTCATGGCGAGATCGTCGTGATCAACCGTTGAAGCTGTCGAAAAACCC
>JBOIDM010000091.1:0-3156 GCA_050740575.1 Gammaproteobacteria bacterium | reverse complement strand
CAAGCAGGAATGCGGTGCTGATCGGCGCTCTCGCGGGTCTCATGCCCGCGACTCCGGTATTGGCGGCAGCCGAGGATGCATGTCTCAGACATAACCGGATCTTGACTTGGCGCGCTGTGGACGACCGCACCGTCATGGTGACCGATCGTTCTCGAAATCGCTACACCGTTCACATGAGCCCTGGCTGTCTCGGCCTCAACGACGGTACGGCAGCACTGGTCTTCCGCCCGACGCTCGAACTGGGGTGCATCGGGCCCGGTGATATCCTCGGCGTGCAGACAGCAGCGCACGGATTCATCAGCTGCTCCATTCGCAGCGTTCAGACAGGTTGATAATGTGGCTCAGATCGCTTCGCGGCCAACTGAAATTTGATAGCCACTGGTGGACCGGTTGTTCAGCCGACCTCGATCTCAGGCTATTTGTCTAACAAGGTTACGTTCATGGACACCGTAACGCGGGGCTTGGTGTATTTTCCCGGCGGAACGTGATGCTCTAGATAAGAGGGAAAGACCAAAGCGTCTCCCTCGTTCACGTCGATCACCGCCTTGTCTTCCCAAAGTTCAGACGAGAGCCCTTCAAGCAGCAGTGCGCCTTAATCAGTTGTCCGTTAAGAAGCCGGATTGAGCGCTGATTGGATTGCGAAGGTCGCGAATAAGGCGATCAGAATCAGGCGCAAAAGATTCCTCAACCAGGCGAGGACGCGGCGGAGGTTGTGACCGACGGCGCTGAGGACGGCATTGGCGGCATCGCCGGCGCGGCCTTTGAGATAGCAGCGGCCGAGATGACCCTCGGACTTCATGTGGCCGATCACCGGCTCGATGGCGGATCGTCGTTTGAGCTCGCGCTTGATCTTGCCAAAGACACCGCGCTTCTGGCCCGAGATGAAGACCCGGTGCGGATTTTTAGCATCGTGTCCGCGGTATCCTTTGTCGGCATAGGCGCGCTCGATCTCACGGCCGGTGAGCTGCTGGGTTGCTTCGAGCACGGTTGCGAGCGTGTGCCCGTCATAGGGATTTCCCGGCAGCGTCGTGGCGTGGAGCACGAACTGGCCGCCCGGCGCCTGACCATTGGTGCTGACGATCGAAGCCTTCACCCCGAACTCGTAGGGTGCGCTTGCCTTGCCCTTGCCGATGCACTCCACCTCGGGAGCGTGGAATGAATACAGCTTCCAGCCACGCTGGCGTTGACGCTGAGAGCGAATCTGGTTGGCGCGTGAGAGCGGCGAGGCAAATGCCGCCTCGAGATCTTCCTTGCCTCTGATCTTGCGGCTGATGTCGCGAACAAGCCGGCCGAGCCGCGTGCGCAGGAAACGCAGGCAGCGATGATGCCGGTTGAATTGTTTGGCGTGGGAATAACGTCCCGCCATCATCGCCGCACGCTTGGCGAGGCGTAGATACGACTGCCGCAGCCTCACGGCGTGCTTCCGCGCCAGCGCGTTCAAACCCCTGATCGCCGCGTGCAGCAGCTTGGCATCGGTGGGGAAGCTCACGTTCTTCGGCTGAACCGTGGTGTCGACGTTGACACGGGCGAGGTCTTTGGTCCGCAGTGCCCCAACCTCGTTCGCCACGCGCAGGCTCTCGGCCAAGAGCAGCTCCAGCTTGCTTGAAAGGCGCTTGCGCCAGTGGCTCAAGTCCGAACGCTCGTGCGGAAATGCGTGCTGGAAGAATTCCTCGCCGGTGAAGTATTGGAAATACGGGTCGCACACCCAACGCTCGCACACCTGCTCGTCGGACAGTTTGTGAATGTGCTTGAGCAGCAAAAGCCCGATGACGAAACGCGTCTCGATCCCAGGCCGTCCGTTCTCGCTGTAAAGCGGCGCAATCTCCTTGTCGATCCACGCCCAATCGATCTTGCCGGCAAGCAAGACCAGCTCGTGCTTCAGGTTGATGATCTGGTCCAATCGCGCCCGGAAAAGATCGCCTGAGCCCGTCGTCTCATGCCGTTTCGGCCGCATCGCCAACTCCCTTTCGATGCGATCAGAGAATCCTGATTCGGGCCCTCCGGGAATCCAAAAACGCCAAACGAAATCGCAAGCTTTCAGGGCTTCAAACCCCAAAACCTTGCAATCTCAAATCGGCCTCGCAGTCAAAACTCGACTCGTCGTCAACGGCTTAACCGTTCTTCACGGACGACTGAATACCGTTGGGTCTTGGACAGGGGCACGGCGCGCTTTGCCGAGGACGGCGCATTTCTAGGCTATGTAGGGTCCGTACTCGACATCACCGACCGCAAGGGGACTGAAGACCACAACCGCGCTCTCGCGCACGTGCAGCGTCTGGCCATCATGGGGGAACTCACCGCCGCTGTTGCCCACGAGCTGAGGCAACCCTCAACCGCAATCATGAGCAATGCGGAAGCGGCACTCGTGTTGCTGGAGTCCGGTGAGGCGCCTTCCGACGTACTGCGCGAGATCGTGACCGATATCAAGCGCGCCAATATCCGCGCCAACGGAGTCCTCGGCCAAATTCAGGATTTTCTACGCAAGCGTGAAACGGAGATGGAGACGATCGATCTGAATACTATCGTTTCCGACGTGCTGCTGCTGATCACCGGTGACGTACGAAAGCGTCGCATGAAGATTCGTGCCGAACTGGGCGAAGGCCTGCCATTGGTCTTGGGAAATCGAACGCAGCTTCAACAGGTGATGATGAACCTCATCGTCAACGGCATGGATGCGATGTCGAACACGCCTGATGGCAAGCGTTACCTTGTCATACAGACATCGAAAGCGAGCGGGCATGGGCGTGTCGAAGTGGCTGTCTCCGACTCCGGCTCCGGTATCGCGTCGAGCAATATGCCGCGCCTCTTTGAATCATTCTTTACGACCAGGGAAGAAGGAATGGGATTGGGACTTTCCATCGCGCGCTCCATCGTCGAGTCCCACGGGGGGCGCATTTGGGCACGCAACAATCCCGAAGGCGGTGCTACCTTCCACTTTACGGTACAGACAGCGAGCCACCGGCTGGTCGATTCCACCGGAGAACCTGCTTCCGCAATGTCCGCATAGGGTCCTAGCTGTGTGAAAACACCGTCCATGCGGTTGCCCGCGTAACGCAGATGAAAGTCAGCCGCCCGTGCGAGCAATCGACGAAACCGGTCTTCGCGCGTAGGTCATGTAGCACTTTGGTCCAATATCCACGTGGCCAAGGTTTAGCC
>JBOIDM010000090.1:0-3793 GCA_050740575.1 Gammaproteobacteria bacterium | reverse complement strand
ATACCTCTGTCTGGCTTACGAAGCGGAAGAGACCTTCAAGACCATGCCGCGCGAGGAATGGGATACGGTGCGCGAAGAGACGCTGGCCTATGTCGATGCGCTGAAGCGCAGCGGTCACTTGCTCGATACCCGCCCACTGCGAAGCGCGACTTCCGCCGCGACGCTCAAGGTGCGCGATGGCAAGCTATCCGTGACCGACGGACCGTTCGCCGAAACCAAGGAGCAGCTTGGCGGCTATTTCCTCATCGAAGCGCGCGATCTCAACGAGGCGATCCGGGTCGCGTCCAAATGGCCCGGCGCGCGCTATGGCGAGATCGAAGTGCGGCCGGTGGAAGAACAACTGCGCCCGGAAGGTCGCTACTGATATTGGAGGTGAGTCTCAATGTGCCCCTTCTGTATCACATCCATTGCGCTGGTGACTGTCGGCGGAGGCGCTGCGGGTGGAGTGGCCGCCCTGGTCCTGAAGCAACTCATGCCGGTCAGGCGCGGGAATGTCCGATCTGATGAATCCAAACCACAGTCACTGCAAAGGAGAAAATCATGAATGAAAGCGATCACATGCCGCGCGTCGTATCGCGCGCCGAGTGGCAAGCGGCCCATGACAGACTGCTCGCGAAGGAGAAGGCCGCCACGCATGCGCGTGACGCACTGGCTGCGGAACGACGCAGGCTGCCTTGGCTCAGAATTGAAAAGACTTATGTTTTCGATGGGCCCGAGGACCGGGCAAGCCTGCGCGACCTGTTTGACGGACGTCGCCAGCTTATCCTTTACAGCTTCATGTTTGCGCCCAGCGTCGACGGCTGGCCCGAGGCCGGTTGCCCCGGCTGCTCATTCGTCGTCGACAACCTCGGTAATCCTGCACACCTGCATGCACGCGATGTGTCGCTTGCGTTGGTGTCCCGCGCGCCGATCGAGAACATCGAACGTTACCGAAAACGTATGGGGTGGAGGTTGCCGTGGTACTCCTCTGCCAACAACGATTTCAATATTGATATCGGGGTCACGACGGATAAGGGCGAGGATCATCGCGTGAACGTCCTCCTGCTTGATGGCGACAACATCTACTACACCTACTACACCAGCGCGCGCGGCACCGAAACGCTGGGAAGCACCTGGGGCCTGCTCGACATCACGCCTTTCGGCCGGCAGGAGAACTGGGAAGACTCGCCGGCTGGCTGGCCCCAAACCCCTCCTTACCAGTGGTGGCGCCGCCATGATGAATACAGCGCCCGTTGATAGCGATACAAGAAAGGATAAAGTCATGCGACTCGTCAAGAAAATCACGCCATGTTTGTGGTTCGACGATCAGGCCGAAGCGGCCGCCAATACCTACATCGGCGTCTTCCCGAATTCGCGCATTACCCACATCGAGCGCTATGGCGAAGTGGGCCATGAGCATCACGGCAAGCCAGCGGGTTCGGTGATGACCGTCGCGTTCGAGCTCGACGGCCAACCCTTCACCGCGCTCAACGGCGGGCCAATATTCCGCTTCAACGAAGCAGTGTCCTTCCAGATCTTCTGCGATACGCAGGAAGAGGTCGATCACTATTGGAACAAGCTCTCCGCGGGCGGCGACCCGGCGGCCCAACAATGCGGCTGGCTCAAGGACCGCTACGGCCTCTCGTGGCAAGTCGTGCCGACCGCGCTATTGGAAATGATCACCGATCCGGACAGGGTAAAGTCGCAAAAGGCGACTGCGGCGATGTTCCAGATGAAGAAGCTCGACATCACTGCGCTGCAGCGCGCATTCGACAGTTAGGATGCGGACTGGTCACATCCGCACCAGCCTCGAGCGGTCGCTCCAAGTGCCGCGGCTGCCGCCAGCCCATCGTGCGCAGGAGCTGGCGCATCCGGGTTGTGCTCTATGAAGAAGGCCGCTTCTCTCCTAGAGGGAGACCAACGACGTCTTGGATCAGGTGCTTCACTTCGGTGCGGACTTGAGCGACGGCGAACGCGAGGAGTTGAGGCACAGATGCGACACCGATCCAACCAGCCTATCGCTGCCGCAGAGCTGACGTAACCCGTGTTCCTGATTTCTGAGCAGACCGGAGTCTGAAACCATTAAACCGGCAGCGGCAGCCTACTGTGGTCGCTTGCCGGCCATGAAGAGTCGTTGGGCTGGTCCCAATAAGAGACAGTCAACACCACGATCGCTAGATCCTGCACCCGCAGCTTGAGGCATTCGAACAACCGTAAACCGCCGCCATAGAGCAGCTTGACCACGAGATCGTAAGGATAGGAGAGAAAGCGGAACACCCTATCGACTTCCGCCCGTGACAACACCACCGGAATATATTTCGTCCGCTTGGCCCGCACAACCCCCTCGACTTTCCCAAATTCCTTCGCGAGGACATGTTTGAACAAGAATAGCAACGCGTTAAACGCTTGATTCTGGCTTGAGGCCGCCATCTTCTTTTTGACGGCCGAAAAGCTGAGGAAAGCCTTTACGTCATCCATCGACAGGCGTTCTGGATCTTTGCTTTCGGTGAAGGTCTGAAATTTCCGAGTCCAAGCGGTATACGCTTGCACGGTCTTGCGGGAGTAATGTCTGACGGTGATGCCAGTATGCAGATGCTCGTACACCGATACCCAGCTGGCACCTGTCAAAGTCGCTTCGGTTGCTGCCACCGAGGTAACTTGGCCGCGCGGCGTTACCGGGCTAATGCGCGAAGAATGGATTTCCGTGGCTTCGGACACTCGTATGTTTGGCGGCGGGCCAGAAGGGGGAGACCGGACAGATTTCCCTGGTTTGGGAGATTGAACCGGCGGTCCTAGCACCACACTTCTCTCAGCGGAATCAGAAACGGTGGCACCCGCGAGGTGATTTTTCGAGGCCTGAACCTGAATGCGCCCGCGCAACCCTTGCCCGCCGCGAAAATCTTGCGGCACTGATGCGTAGTAGAGCGAGATGGCATGGCGCGCCTGCCGACGCTGGAAAGCGGACTGCTTCTAAGCGCACAGCTTCTCGTCGAACAACGGAAAACTCTGTCGGTCGTTGGGGGTCGTAGCCGTATCTGTGGCAAAAATCCCAGTAGTAGCGGAGCCACCTTGTATAGTGAGGTCGCTGGTGCACTGCGACGCCCTGCTGGATGAGTAGGGTTTCATGGCGGCGGGAGAGCTCAACGGGGAGTGGGAGTAGCATGGCATCCTGGCCTAAATATCCTGTGAATGGGTATGATGTACAAATAGCCGATGTTCGTCAAAACAACGCCTTATTGTCACGAGGTGCGGGATGTGATAGCAAGCTCCAGGGTGATATACAGAAACTCTATAATCACTTGTTAGATGCCTCGAGGGCCCGAGATGACTGCACCTAAGGTGTTCATAAGCTACAGCCGTGAGAGCCCCAATCACGAGGCATGGGTGTTAGAACTCGCTGCTTCGCTTCGGCGCAATGGTGTAGAGGCGAGCCTGGATCAATGGGACTTGCGGCCGGGGCACGACATGACGGTGTTCATGGAGTCCCAGATTCGCGACTCCGACTTCGTCGTCCTGGCTTGCACGCCGACCTACGCCCAAAAGTCCAACATTCCGCGCGGTGGAGTCGGGTACGAGCGAAATATCATAACCGCTGAAATGCTCCAAAGTCAGGACCTGAAGCCGAAGTTTCTGCCGGTCCTTAGAGACGGCGAGTTCACTACTTCTCTCCCTACTTATCTAGGGAGCCGGTACGCAATCGACGTTCGTCCATCCCGCATCCAATCGGAAGCCCTAGACGAACTATTGCGCGCGATTCATGAAGTACCTCCCAGTTCCAAGCCGCCCCTTGGGCCAAACCCATATGCTCGAGGGG
>JBOIDM010000089.1:0-3642 GCA_050740575.1 Gammaproteobacteria bacterium | reverse complement strand
GAGAGACAAGTGGAATCGCTGCCCCCAGCGTCCTTGCGAAGGGCAGCAATTCCGGGCCGCTTAGCGGTTACTGCGCGCTCTTGGGCATACTGATGTCGAGACTCTCGCGGTTCATCTCGACCGTCTTCTCGCCAATGCCTTGGACCATCACCAGATCGTCCACGGACTTGAACGGCCCGTGCTTCTCCCGATACGCGACGATCGCTTCGGCCTTGGCAGGCCCTATGCCTTTGAGTGCGGTTGCCAAGGTTGCGGCATCGGCACTGTTTATATCAACAGACTCTCCGGCAAAGACAAGGGCGTTGAACAGGAACAGAGAAGCGAACAACAGTTTCTTCAGCATAGGATTCCTTTCCAATAGAAGTGAGATTTCGACGGATGCTTCGCACGGCGGTATCGGAAGCTGCGGACCGCGCAATTTCGGCCGTGCGTGCCGCCGGTAGTCGCCGTTGCGAAGCGTTGTTGCCCGCCGGGTCGGCGCCGTAAGACGGTTGGACGATCCGAGGCGCTTATGGCAGGCCGCTAACGTAGCGGATCGCGAAGCGAAATCTATAGGAGCTAAATCGGTGCATTGTCAATGAAAAGCACCGAATGCGACTCGTATCACAGAGCCTCGATTCCAGCGTGCGGAACCGCCGCCGGATTCGGGCCGTATCCCAGGTTACATGGTAAACGTCACGCCATCGATCAACGCCCCCGAAAGCAACATGCTTGCCGTGGAGCGCCACTCATAGGTTCCAGGGTCGATGATAAGTTCCCGCTCAGCGGTGAGCCCGGCTAGTCCGTCGCCCAGCAGATGGTAGAGGGTTTCATCCATGCGCATCGTGGTGATCGGCGCCTGGAGCGTTCCGCCCTCGACCCAGAAGCACGCGAATCGCGTCGTCGCGGTCACGCGGCAGTCGTGACGATCGGAAAAATTGCAATACCAAAGGTTGCCTATATAAAGCCCTGTCTCAAGTTCTTCCAGGGGCTCAACGGACGAGGGCAGCCGCCCGCTTGCCATGACCAGTGACATGGGCGTTTCGCTTTCGGCGTTGAGCGCGATCCCAAATTCGGCTGCGCTGCGTTGATCGGCGAGACAATCGACGAAACGGCCGGTTTCGATCAGGCTTACGGCGCCAGGTTTTAGAAAACCCGATGACGTAAACTGAGGATTTAGACCTCGCGCATGCTCCTCCGCGAGCGTGACGCTAGGATGCAGCGCTTTTTCATGGCGCATGAGTTTGATTAACGGCGTTTGCTGGGTGCGCAAGCTTTTCAAGCTAAATCCGCCCCAACCCAACAGTCCAAGGATTTCGCCGAGCGCCTGAGGCGCAAGGAAAACGCGGTAGCGCCCCGGCGCGAGTGTCTTGACCGGCCTGCGTAGCACCTCGAGATGCTCCCGGACCCGCCCAACCGCTCGCCGTAAGTCCTCGGTCTGCCAGACCTGACCCGCATAGCCGAGCTTAACGGATTGCCCATTATCGACATGGGAACTGCTATCCAAATGGAAGCTACCGGTAGAAAACCAATTTGTCTGCCCGAGGCTATTTGCAAACCCTCGATACAACGTCCCGTTGGCCCACAATCCCACGAGATCGATCCCGTCCGCAGCCGCCAGGATCTCGGAGAGTGCTTGCTCACTGTCCGGTAAGTCAGCGTGACGATTATCCTCGGTGCTGCATACGGTGGTGCCATAGAGCAGATAGGGATCATCGTGGACGAAATCGAGTTGTAACCGCAACTCGGCAAACACCTTCTCCAGGCGCGAGCGATTGAGCGTGAGATCCTGGGTCAGGGTACACGCGCCTTGGGTCTGGCGCCGGCCCCGGATAAAACATACGCGCAGCTCACTGTGCAATACGTGGCCGGCCTGCCGCATCCGTCCGCGGCTCAGACGCACGAAATCCGAGTTTTCACCCGAGAAGTTCAGTAAATAGACTTCATTCGTCCGCATGTGCGCGGCCGCCATTGCGCGCACGGACTCGAATTGCTCGCGCGGGTCATGCATTCGAGAAGACATCGACGTCGCGGAAGACACAGGCGGGCGCAGCGTGCCCGACATGAATAGTTTGGTTCGGTTCGCCTTTACCGCAGGTACTCAGCCCCATCATGCGCCAGGTGCTAGCGTCGCCCACCGCGCCAAGGTTGCGCCAGAAGGTCGCGGAAGTGCCGCGATAATTGGGATTTTTTACCAGGCTTTTCACCTCACCGTCCTTGATCACCCATCCACACTCGCAGCCGAACTGAAACTTGTTTCGCTGGTCATCGATGGACCAAGAGCGATTGGTGTCCATCATGATCCCGTGTTCGATGCCTCCCACTAGTGCCTCGATCGGGCTCATGCCGGGCTCGATATTGAGATTGGCCATGCGATCGATTGGCGGGCGGTGCCAGTGTTCGGCGCGCGCGCAGGCCACCCCGGCGATCCCGGCTCGTGCCTGTGACGCATGTCCACCGAGGGGCCTTTCGAGGATACCCGCCCGGATCAAGTACTGGCGTTCCGCCCCGCCGCCCTCGTCATCGAAGGCGTAGCTCGCGAATTGCCCCGGGCAGGCGGGGTCGAAGGTCACGTTTAATAACTGCGATCCGTAGCGGTAGTAGCCAAACATGTCCAAAGTGACGAAGCTACCACCCGCATAATTGCGTTCGTCACCTAGGATGCGATCAAGCTCAATAGGGTGGCCGATGCTTTCGTGGAGCTGAAGGATCATTTGACCCGGCAAGAGGAGCAGGTCCATGCGGCCAGCGGGACACTTCGGGGCTTCTAGCAGCAGGAGCGCCTCTTCGGCGATCCGCGCGGGCAGGCTATGGAACCCCAACTTCTCGAGTTGTTCGAGGCCGCCTTGGCGGCCGCAGTCCGCCCCGAAGCTACGGCGTTGTGTATCGATACCGTTACTTGCCACGGCCACCAATTCCGGAGTGAGGTCGGTCCACTCTTGCTCGATCCTGCCGCCCAGGCTCGTGCACAAGACCGTGCGCGTGTGGCGCAGTCGAACGCCCGCCTGCCAATCGACGATTCTCTCATGGCATTTGATCTTCCGGGCAGCCTCCATCAGGGCGGCGATGAGTTCACCGAAAACATTGCCTCGCCAGGGGTGCGCCGCGGTGTAGATGCCGCGCCGAACGACGCGCGGTAGGTTCTGTGCCGCGAAGAGGGACCGGGGAGCGGATGCACGAGCCCATTCGCGGGCTTCCAGAGCGGCCGTTCGCAGTCCCTCCCGACTGAGATCGCAGGTAGCCCCGTAGCCCGCACCCTCGCCTTCATACACCGTGATAAATGCGCCGGATCGCAGACGCTTGAGCGTGGGCTCGAGCACGCGTTGCCGCACCTGGACGGTCTGTTCCTCGCTCTCGGTCAAGCGTAGCGACCAGTAATCGACCGGCGGCATGATGCCGGCGCAGAGATCGGGTAGCGGACTTTTCATGCTGTCAGCGCACCCGCAAACGAGGCATTCCAGACTTGGCGTAGGAGACGACGATGGTGGAGGACGCCAAGACCGTTAGTCACGTCGCGGCTAGGCCGCGACATCATCGGCGAATGCAGTGCTCATTTCAACCGGCGCACCCGTGAAATAACCTTGCGCGTAGTCGATCTCGAACTGTGCCAAGAGGTTCAATACCGCACCGCTCTCGACGTGCTCGGCAACAGTTTTCTTCCCG
>JBOIDM010000088.1:0-4722 GCA_050740575.1 Gammaproteobacteria bacterium | reverse complement strand
CGATGTGATCGTGGTCGACACCGCCCACGGCCATTCCCGCGGGGTCCTGGAGACGGTACGGTGGGTCAAGAAAACCTACGCCGCGACCCAGGTCATCGCGGGCAACATTGCGACCGGAGAAGCCGCCAAAGCACTGGCCGAGGCCGGTGTCGATGGGATCAAGGTGGGGATCGGGCCCGGCTCGATCTGCACCACCCGGATCGTGACCGGCGTCGGCGTACCGCAAATCACCGCGGTGTCGGAGGTGACTGCCGCCATTCGGGATTCGGGCGTGCCGATCATATCCGATGGCGGGATTCGATACTCCGGCGACATCGCGAAGGCCATCGCGGCCGGCGCCCATGCGGTGATGATCGGGGGGCTCTTCGCCGGCACCGAGGAGGCGCCCGGGGAAGTTGAGCTGTATCAGGGGCGTTCCTATAAAACCTATCGCGGCATGGGATCGCTCGGCGCCATGACCCAACCGCATGGCTCCTCGGATCGTTATTTTCAGGAAGCCGACGACATCGAGAAAATGGTGCCCGAGGGAATCGAGGGCCGGGTGCCGTACAAGGGCAGCGTCACCGCGATCGTCTACCAACTGCTCGGTGGTATCCGCGCCGCCATGGGTTATACCGGCTGCGCGACCGTGGAAGAACTGCGCACGCAATCGAAGTTCGTGCGCGTCAGCTACGCTGGGATGCGGGAGAGTCACGTACACGACGTGGCGATCACCAAGGAAGCGCCGAATTACCGCATGGAATAATCGCCGCATGGCAGATATCTATCGCGATCGCATCCTCATCCTCGATTTCGGCTCGCAAACTACCCAGCTCATCGCCCGGCGCATACGGGACGCCGGTGTCTACTGCGAGATCCTTCCCTACGATCTCGCCGACGATCGCATTCGGAGCTTTGAGCCGCGCGGCATCGTGCTCTCGGGCGGGCCGGAATCCGTCACCCTGGCGCCTAGGGTCGCGGCGCCCGCACCGGTGTTCGCGCTCGGCGTGCCGGTGCTCGGCATCTGTTATGGGATGCAAACCATGGCAGCGCAGCTTGGCGGTGCGGTCGAATCCGCGCGCGTTCGGGAGTTCGGTTTCGCCCAGGTCTCGGTATCCGGCCATTCCCTGCTGCTCAAGGATATCGAGGACCATCTGAGCCCGGACGGCCGCGGGATACTAGATGTGTGGATGAGCCACGGCGATCGCGTGACCGAGTTACCGCCCGGATTTATCCGCATCGCCGCAAGCGAGGGAGCGCCGATCGCCGGCATGGCCGACGACGCGCGCCGGTATTATGGCCTGCAGTTCCATCCCGAGGTCACGCACACGCGCCAAGGGAGCCGCATCCTCGCCCGGTTTGTCCATGAGATCTGCGGCTGCGGCGGCTCCTGGACCACTGCTAGCATCATCGCGGACAGCATGGCGCGGCTGCGCGAGCGGGTCGGGCGGGATCGGGTCCTGCTGGCGCTTTCCGGGGGGGTCGATTCCTCGGTGGTCGCCGCGCTCTTACAGCGCGCGATCGGTGATCAATTAACCTGCGTCTTCGTCGATAACGGCTTGCTGAGACTGAACGAAGCCGATCAAGTCATGACGACATTCACGCGCCACCTTCACCTCCAGGTGTTGCGCGTGAACGCCGCCGATCGCTTCCTCAATGCCCTGGTGGGCCTGCACGATCCCGAAGAGAAACGCAAGGCGGTCGGCCGGGAATTCATTCAGGTATTCGAGGAAGCGGCACAGACCCTTCCCGACGTAGCCTGGCTGGCTCAGGGCACGATTTACCCCGATGTCATCGAATCGGCGCATGCGGCGACCGGCAAGGCCCACGTCATCAAGTCCCACCATAACGTGGGCGGCCTGCCGGAACGCATGCTGCTGAAGCTGATCGAACCCTTGCGGGAGCTTTTCAAGGACGAGGTCCGCAAGATCGGCATCGATCTCGGTCTGCCTTACGACATGGTCTACCGACACCCTTTCCCCGGCCCGGGACTCGCGGTCAGGATCCTAGGGGAAGTCACCGCGGCGCGCGCCGAGACCTTGCGCCGGGCGGATGTGATTTTTATCGACGAGCTGCGCCGGCAGGATCTGTACGAGAAAGTCAGCCAGGCGTTCGCGGTTTTGCTTCCGGTCAACTCGGTGGGCGTCACCGGCGATGCGCGCCATTATGCGCCGGTCGTCGCCCTGCGTGCCGTCGAGACCCTGGATTTCATGACCGCCCGCTGGGCGCCGCTCGCGCACGAATTTCTGGATCACGTGGCACGGAGGATCCTTAACGAGGTTCCGGGCATCTCTAGGGTGGTGTATGACATCTCCGGCAAACCGCCGGCGACCATCGAGTGGGAATGAAAGGCGAGGGCTCGGCGTTTCGGCCAGAGCACCTGACGGGAGCCGATGATGAGCGCTGGATGCGGCAGGCGCTTGCTCTCGCCGGCCGTGCCGAAGAACAGGGCGAAGTCCCTGTCGGCGCCGTTGTGGTGCGGGATGATGAGATCGTCGGCGAAGGGTGGAACCAACCGATCGGCCGCAACGATCCCACCGCCCATGCCGAGATCGTGGCCCTGCGGCGTGCTGCGGAGCGGATTGGAAATTACCGCTTGACCGGGTGTTCTTTGATTGTGACCTTGGAACCCTGCGTCATGTGCGCGGGCGCCAGCGTGCATGCGCGGATCGCGCGGGTGCTCTACGGAGCGCGTGATCCCAAGGCCGGGGCCGCGGGCAGCGTCTTCCAGATCCTGGGCAGCGGGCGCTTTAATCACTACGTGGAAGTACGGGGCGGGATCCTCGAGACCGAGTGTTGTGGTTTGCTTAAACGATTCTTTGAGCGGCGTCGCGCCGACAAAAGCTTGGCCGCGACGGTGTCCCGGTGCGGCGGCTAGCGCGCGATCTCGGGCGGCGTTTACAGCAACGGGGGTACCGGCTCGCCACCGCCGAGTCCTGCACCGGAGGTTATGTCGCCCAAGTGGTGACCTCGATCGCGGGCAGCTCCGCGTGGTTCGAGCGCGGTTTCGTGACCTACTCGAATGCGGCCAAGGAGGAGATGTTGGGCGTCAAAGCCGAGACGCTCGCACGCTTCGGCGCCGTGAGCGCGGAGACCGCCATCGAGATGGCCCAAGGCGCGCTCATGCATAGCCGCTGTGATATAAGCGTTGCCGTTACCGGGATCGCGGGGCCGGAGGGCGGCTCGGAGGACAAACCGATCGGGACCGTATGGTTCGCCTGGGCCGGCGGCGGCCGCCCGTCGGTCACGGTGTGCGAGCATTTCGAAGGCCACCGGGAAGCCGTGCGCCGGCAGGCCGTCGAGACGGCGTTGCGCGGGCTTATCGAGCGTCTGCAATGAACGTCGAAACCGAGAAATCGCGCCTTCCTCGGGTTGAGGCGCCCACCCAACGCCTGTTCTTTGCCTTGTGGCCGAGTGAAAAGGTGCGCTCGGGCCTGCTCGAGGTGATGGCCTCGTTACACGTACCCCGCGCCAAACCCGTGGCTGCGGAAAACCTCCACATCACGCTCCTCTTCTTGGGCTCTGTCACGGCGCAAACACGGATCTGTGCCGAGAAGATAGCCGAGGGGATCGCGAGACACCCGTTTGATCTCCGACTCGATGAAATCGGCTTCTGGCCAAAATCCGGGATCCTTTGGCTCGGTGCGCGCGAAGTGCCGGAGAGTCTCGCTGCTCTGGTTCGGGATCTACACCTGGGGGTCGCCGACTGTGGGATTGATCTCGACGCGCGTCCGTTCAAAGCCCATGTGACTTTGATGCGCAAGGCGCTGGTAGTCCGGCGCGAACGACCGCCGGACCCTGTCGCCTGGTGCGTCGATGCCTTCGCCTTGGTCGAGTCCAAGACCAATCCCGACGGCGCGCGTTATCAAGTGCTTAGGAGTTGGCGGCTCGGCGCCGATTCACCTGAAGCGCGAGGGCGTATTGGAGGATCGTCCGCATAGCGGCAAGCGCGCCAAGCCTGGTGCGATGTGGTAAGCTTTTTTCTGATAACCCTTAGTTAGCCACGAAACAAAGAATACGGTATGTTCGTAGCCAAATGAAAAAGGTGCCATGATGACAACCGTCGAGACAATTGAGCGCGCCATCGAGCAGCTTCCTCCCAACGAACTCGCGAAGTTGCGACGCTGGTTCTTGGAGTTTGATACTGCTGCTTGGGATGCTCAGATTGAGGCAGATGCTGCTGCCGGAAAATTCGATGCATTAGCTGAAGCGGCGTTAGCTGAATATCATAGCGGTAAGGCACGCGAGATTTGAGGCATTTCACGTCGAGTCGATTCTGGCGCTGTTTCGATGCTCTACCAACCGACATTCAGGATCTCGCCCGACGCTCCTACGCACTTCTCAAGCAGAATCCGGCGCACCCCTCGCTACGATTCAAATCCGTGTATGGCGGACGCTTCCGCAGCGTCCGGGTCGGTGTTCATTACCGTGCTCTTGGCGTGCCCGTCCCAGAGGGAGTGCAATGGTTCTGGATTGGGCCGCACGCCGAGTATGACAAGTTCTTTGGCTAACCATTCGCTCAACCGGACGCCGGAAAAATCCGCGCCCTTCCTTTGCCATAGTGGCGGCGCCGGTTAGCTGTATCGATATCTTACGCACGCTGGAGGACGGAAAAGTCAATGGATGAGAATCGAAAAAAGGCACTGGGAATGGCCTTGAGCCAGATCGAGAAGCAGTTCGGAAAGGGATCGGTCATGCGCATGGGTGATGTGCAAGCGGTCCGCGACGTTGAGACTGTCTCTT
>JBOIDM010000087.1:0-4873 GCA_050740575.1 Gammaproteobacteria bacterium | reverse complement strand
TCCCCAGGTAGCGGAGTTGATGAACCGGGTGCGCCAGCCGTTCAACGTCAATAGCATTGCGCTCGCGGCGGCGGAAGCCGCGCTCGCCGACGAGGAGCATGTGGCTGCAAGCCTGGCGCTCAACAGCGCCGGGCTCGCACAACTGACTCGGGCCTGCAAAGCATTGGGCCTGCGCTATATCCCTTCAGTGGGGAATTTTCTGTGCATCGAGTTCGGCAACCCCGCCCGTGACATCTATGAGGCTTTACTCAGGCACGGCGTGATCGTGCGGCCGATCGCCAATTATGGCTTGCCATACCACCTCCGGGTCACGGTTGGAACGGAGCCGGAGAATACGCGTTTCATCGACGCACTGGGGAAGGTGCTCAATGAACCATCCTAAAGAGGTTCGGTAGCCCTCGTGCCGCCCTCGCGCGTCGCCATTATCGGCGTCGGTCTCATCGGCGGCTCGCTCGCCCGTGACTTGATGTGCGCCGGAGAACGCGTGACGGGATACGACGTGGATCCAATGGCCCTGCGGCGCGCGCGGGATCTCGGTGTTATCGATGAGCCGTGCGCCGATCTCTCCGCTGCGGTCGAAGGCGCCGAAATCGTAGTGATCGCCGTGCCGCTCGGGGCCGTCCCGGAGATCTTTCAGGGTCTCGCAGGACACTTGGACAAGCATGCGGTCATCACCGATGTCGGTAGCGTGAAAGCTTCCGTGGTGGATGCCGCCCGCCATTATCTCGGGGATCACCTACCGCGTTTCGTACCGGGACACCCCATCGCGGGCACTGAGCATAACGGCGTAGAGAATTCCTGTGCCGGGCTTTTCCATGGACAGCGCGTGATTCTCACCCCCCTCGCCGAGACCGACCCGCGCGCGCTGGAGCGCGTGCGCTTGCTGTGGCGGCAAACCGGAGCCGTGGTCGAGGACATGGAGATTGACCACCACGATCAAGTCTTTGCCGCCACCAGCCATCTGCCGCATGTGCTGGCCTATGCGTTGGTGCGCGCCGCCGCGAGCGTCTGCGGCCGGTCCGCGCTCGTGCACTACGCGGCGGGAGGATTCGCGGACACGACCCGCATCGCTTCGAGCAACCCCGTCATGTGGCGCGACATTTTTTTCGCCAACCGCGCGCGGCTTATCGAGATGATCGAGCGTTTTCGAGAGGACCTCGCGCTGCTCCGCGACGCTATCGATGCCGAGGATGGTCCCGCCGTCGTTGCGTTCTTGGACGAGGCCAAGAACACACGGGATGCCTTGTCCGCCGAGCAGCGGATCGGGCCGGATCTCGCGGCTAAGACTAAGCCGGGAGGGGAGCGGTGATGCTCGCCCCGCACCTGCTTAGCGTTGAACCGGGCGGGAAGCTCGCCGGCCGTTTGCGCGTGCCCGGTGACAAGTCCATCTCCCACCGCGCACTCATGCTCGGGGCGATCGCCGAGGGTGTCACCGACGTGCGGGGATTCCTAGCGGGTGAAGATACGCTCGCGACGCTACGGGCCTTCGAGTCGATGGGTGTGCGTGTCGAACGGCTCGGCGCGGACGGGATCAGAATCCACGGGGCTGGCTTGCACGGCTTGCGGCCGGCCCCCGGGCCGATCGATCTAGGCAACTCCGGCACCTCGATGCGGTTAATGACGGGGCTACTCGCGGGGCAGGCCTTCGATACCGAATTGACCGGCGATGAGTCCCTGTCGCGGCGGCCCATGATGCGGGTCATCGATCCCTTGCGCCGCATGGGGGCGCGGATCGAGTGCAGCGCCGCGGGCACGCCGCCGGTACGCATCTTCGCCGGGGCGCGCCTTCGCGGCATCGATTATGACATGCCGGTGGCGAGTGCCCAGGTCAAATCCGGTATCTTACTCGCCGGTCTGTACGCGCAGGGGCGAACGTGCGTGCGGGAAGGTTTCGCAAGCCGCGACCACAGCGAGCGCATGCTGGGCCGTTTCGGCTGCCCGATACAGCGCCAAGACGGCGCGGTTTGCATGCGCGGCGTCGCGCGGCTCGCGAGCGTTGATGTCGATGTGCCGGCGGATCTGTCTTCGGCATCGTTTTTCATCGTCGGCGCGACGATTGCCTGCGGATCGGATCTCCTGCTAGAGGGAGTGGGCGTCAATCCGACGCGCACCGGTGTGATTGAGATCCTGCGGCGTATGGGGGCGGACATCGAGCTTCAACACAAGCGCGAGGAGGGCGGTGAACCGGTTGCCGATCTGCGGGTGCGGGCAAGCGAGCTGTGCGGGACCCGTATTCCGGGCGAGCTGGTGCCGGCGGCCATCGACGAATTTCCAGCCCTTTTCATCGCGGCGGCCTGCGCCCGGGGCGAAACCCTGTTGGAAGGCGCCGAGGAGCTTCGCTACAAGGAAAGCGATCGGATCGCCGTCATGGCGGAGGGACTCCAGCGGCTCGGCATCGAGGCGCGGCCCACCCCGGATGGCATGCGCATTCGCGGCGCCGCGATCCAAGGGGGTTGCGTGGAAAGCGGCGGTGACCACCGCGTCGCGATGGCGTTTGCGATCGCGGGATTGCGGGCCGAGCGGCGCATCGTCATCGCCGACTGCGCGGCGGTCGCGACGTCTTTCCCAAACTTCCTGACGCTGGCGCGGGAAGCGGGTCTACGAATCACCGCCGGTATCGAACCGTGAGCAGCGGATCCATTCCTGTTATTGCCATCGACGGTCCGAGCGGCACGGGCAAGGGCAGCCTCGGGGTGCCCCTCGCAAGGACGCTCGGGTGGCATTTTCTCGATAGCGGGGCTTTGTACCGGACCCTGGGGTGGCTGGCGATGCGGGAGGCTGTCGCGTTCGATGATGTGGCGCGCCTCGGCCAGCTTGCGGCTCGGCTTGGGGTGGAATTTCGGGACACCGCGCCCGAATCGGACGAGGTGTGCGTGATCTGCCGGGGAGAGGATGTGACCCGGAGCATCCGTTCGGAAGCCTGCGCGCGCGCCGCCTCCGAGATCGCGGTGCTGCCTTCGGTCCGCGCGGCGCTGCTGGCGCAACAGCGTGCTTTTCGACAGCCTCCGGGTTTGGTAGCCGACGGCCGCGACATGGGAACGGCCGTTTTCGCCGACGCCATGCTAAAAATCTATCTCTCCGCCAGTCCCGAGGAGCGGGCCGAAAGGCGCTATAAGCAGTTGAAAGATCAGGGGGTCGATGTTAACCTACGCGATCTTCTGGAGGGCATCATGGAACGTGATGCCCGTGATAGCGAGCGCGGCGTCTCCCCGTTACGGGCCGCGCCGGATGCCGTGATCATCGACACCACGCGCCTTGATCGCGGAGCGGTATTTGAGCGTGTTATATACTTACTCGATGCGCGCGATCGGCGCGCGGATAACAGTCAATAGCGGTTTGAGGAATCGGGAACTTATGGTTGAAACGTTTGCGGAATTATTCGAGCAGAGTCATATCGAACAGAAGATGCGTCCGGGCACCATCGTGACCGGTACCGTCGTCGATGTCCGGCCGGATGCCGTCGTTGTTCATGCCGGCTTTAAATCGGAGGGGGTCATCCCCATCGAGCAATTCCGCAACGAGGCAGGCGCCATCGAAGTCACCATTGGCGATCGCATCGATGTCGCGCTCGATGCCATCGCAGACGGGTCCGGCGCTACTCAACTGTCTCGGGAAAAGGCGAAACGCGTCATGGCCTGGAAGCGTTTAGAAGAAGCTTTGGAGGCCGGCAGCAACGTGACCGGTGTGATCACGGAACGCGTGAAGGGCGGTTTTACGGTAGAGATCGACGATATCCGCGCTTTTCTCCCGGGATCGCTGGTGGATGTCCGGCCGGTACGCGATACCACCTATCTGGAAGGCAAGCCCATCGAGTTCAAGGTGATTAAGGTAGACCATAAGCGTAATAATGTCGTGGTCTCCCGCCGCGCCGTCGTGGAAAGCGAGGGAGGCGCTGAGCGTGATGTGTTGTTGAAAAGCATCGAGGAGGGTGGAGTCGTCAAGGGGGTGGTCAAGAACCTTACCGACTATGGGGCGTTCATCGACCTCGGCGGCGTCGATGGCCTGCTCCATATCACGGACATGGCTTGGAAACGCGTTAAGCACCCGAGCGAGGTCCTCAATGTCGGCGACGAGATTGACGTCAAAATCCTGAAATTTGATCGCGAGCGCAACCGCGTCTCCTTAGGGCTGAAGCAGCTTGGGGAGGACCCGTGGATCGACATCGCGCGCCGCTACCCGCCGCGCTCTCGTATCTTCGGAAAAGTCACCAATGTCGCCGACTATGGCTGCTTTGTGGAAATCGAAGCCGGTGTCGAGGGCTTGGTTCACGTCTCGGAGATGGACTGGACCAACAGAAACGTTCATCCCTCGAAAGTGATCCATGTGGGGCAAGAGGTCGAGGCAATGGTGCTCGATATCGATCAGGAGCGGCGCCGCATCTCGCTCGGAATAAAGCACTGCCAGCCGAATCCTTGGGAAGAGTTTGCCCTAAGATTCAACAAGAACAGCAAGGTCCAGGGAGTCATCAAGTCCATTACCGATTTTGGAATTTTCGTGGGGCTCGAAGGAGGCATCGATGGCTTGGTGCACCTGTCGGATCTCTCGTGGTCGAGTGCGGGTGAGGAGGCGGTCAGGAATTACAAGAAGGGTCAGGAGGTCGAAACGGTGGTTCTCGCCCTCGATGCGGAGCGGGAGCGGATTTCTCTAGGGATCAAACAATTGGAGAAGGATCCTTTTTCCAATTATCTCGCCGCACACGAAAAGGGTGCTATCGTGACGGGCGTTGCCACAACCGTCGATGCGCAGGGAGTAACGGTCCGGCTCGCGGACAGCGTCGAAGGCTATATCCGTGCTTCGGAGCTTTCACGAGAGCCCGTGGACGATGCGCGCAAGATGATCAAGGAGGGGCAAGAGGTCGAAGCGCTGTTTGTTG
>JBOIDM010000086.1:0-4487 GCA_050740575.1 Gammaproteobacteria bacterium | reverse complement strand
AAACAAAGCCCGGACCTCTACGACGCTAAATCCTAAATCCCTAGCTCGCCGAATAAAGTTCAGGCGCTTGAAGTGTTCTAATTCATAGGCCCGGTAACCGCCTTGGGTACGGGGAGGTAAGGGTAGAAGTCCCGCCCGTTCGTAGTAGCGAATGGTTTCAATGTTGCACTTCGTGGCCTGCGCAAGCTGGCCGATCTTCAAGCCTCTCCGGCTGGAATTGGTATTATTATCCATCGCGTTCCAACGCCTCTTGACTCTGTAGTTACTACAGGGTCTATATTACCGAACTGTCGCTTTAGGAGAAATCGTCATGGTTTCCGGTCGGAGAGATCTTTGATAAGACAAGCAGCGGCTGAAACTCATCGGACCCGTCAGGCGGTGGTGAAAGCGCTTGCGTCCATCGGCGGGATTCTCGGCGCGATCGCGGCCTCTTCTTGTTGTGTCCTGCCGCTGGTCTTGTTTGCGCTCGGGATCAGTGGTGCCTGGATAAGTAACCTGACCGTGTTGGCCCCTTATCAACCCTACTTCGTGGCCGTAACACTCACGTGCCTCGCGGCAGGATTCGCGATGGTTTACCGCAAGCCGAAAGCGGTATGCCTGCCGGATTCGTCCTGCGCGAAGCCGGGTTCCGATCGCCTCACTAAATTGGGCCTTTGGACGGCGACCGTGATCATTGCCGCGGCCCTCGTATTCCCCTATGTGGCGCCGTTGTTTATCGAAACATAATGCGAGACACCAACATGCGCAAGCTAACGCACATCATACTCCTCACGGCGCTCGTGCCGGACCCGACTTTGGCCGCGGAGAGAACAGTCATACTCAACGTCGACAACATGAGCTGTCCGACCTGCGCCCCGATCGTGAAAAAGAGCCTCATGCGGATCGACGGGGTGATCCTATCGGACGTCTCGGCAGAGACGAATACCGCTACCGTGACCTTCGATGACGCCAAGACCGGTGTCGCGGCCCTCATCGATGCCACGACCAACGCGGGCTATCCTTCGCGTTTGGCTCAGTGAGCATGCCTCCCGAGACACATGAGACCGCGCCGTGACATGCGAGAAGCCGCGGGTCATCGATCAAAAGATTGGGTTGTCGATGGCCTAAGCCTCGCGCTCGCTTGGGTGCTGCCTAGCGGGGCGCTCGCCAGTTCCCTATTGGTGGGACCGCCGTGGCGTGCGTGGATTTGGGTCCCGAGCCTCCTCTGGATGGGTGCGGCTTGTGCGGCCAATGCCCGGCGCTGTAGCCGGACCCACTGTTACTTCACCGCACCGTTGTTTTTCGTCATGGCCATCGTCGCGCTGCTCGACGGCCTTGGGGTGCTCACCTTGGGGCCGCGGGGATGGACCTGGCTTGGTCTGGGATTGGTTATCGGTACAGCGGGACTGTGGTGGGGAGCTGAACGACTGTGGGGACGATTCCTCCGCTTCGACTTGTGAGGGCAGGAATCAAAAAGCCAACACCTAAACTTTACGGAGAGGCGATGAGCACCTATATGCTTCACATCACGGGCATGACCTGCGACCACTGCGCGCAATCGATCGAAGAGGCCCTGGCCGGTATGGCCGGGGTGGTCGAAGCCCAGGTCTCCTACGACGAAGGCACCGCCCGCATCAAGACCCAGGCGGGGGTCGATAGCGCGAAGTTCATCGATGCCGTCCGGAGCAAAGGGTTTGGCGCGGAGGTGCTGGATCGCAAAGGTTCGACTGTCGCGAAGGGGGTCTCGGACCGGCCGCGTATCTCGGTCGTCGACACACCCACGCCTCCCGTCAAACCGCGACGGAAATCGCGAGGCGCTCTACACGTCGCGGTCATCGGCAGCGGCGGGGCGGCGTTTGCCGCGGCTATTCGCGCCGCCGAGGAGGGCGCCAGCGTCACGCTGATCGAGAAGGGAGCTCTCGGCGGGACCTGTGTGAACGTCGGCTGCGTGCCCTCCAAGATCCTGATCCGTGCCGCGCATCTCGCGCACCTGCAATCCGCACATCCGTTCGACGGTATCAAAAAACAAGCCGCCGTCATCGACCGCCGAGCGCTCCTGGCCCAGCAGCAAGCTCGGGTGGATGAGCTGCGGCAGGCCAAGTACGAAGGCCTCCTCGAGTCGAATCCTAGCATCACGCTGTTACGGGGATCCGCCCACTTCACCAAGGGGGGAACGCTTCTCGTGAGAGAATCGGGGGGCAACGAGAAGCGGCTGCACGCCGACCGGATCCTGATCGCGACCGGTGCCTCCCCCTCGATCCCCGAGACGCCGGGTCTTAAGGACAGCCCTTACTGGACCTCGAGCGAGGCGCTCGTGGCGGAACGATTACCGGAGCACCTCATCGTCTACGGGGGCTCCGTGGTCGCGGTGGAGTTGGGCCAGGCGTTTCTGCGCCTGGGTTCGAAGGTGACGCTCGTCGCGCGCTCGACCCTCCTCTCGAAGACTGATCCGGCGATCGGGGAGGGGCTCAAAGCGGCGCTCGAAGGGGAAGGCATGCGGATCCTTACCCATACCGCCGTGAGGCGGGTGCGTTATGAGCGCCACTGGATGCGCAAACGATTTAGTGTTGATATAGGCAGCGACACCCTCATCGGCGACCGCCTGCTCGTGGCCACAGGCCGCACCCCGAACACGGGAGGCTTGCAGCTGGAGAAAGTGGGGGTCAAGACGGACCAGCGCGGCGCCATCCGCGTCGACGATCACATGCGGTCCACCGTTGAGCATATCTATGCCGCCGGCGATTGCACGACGCAGCCGCAGTTCGTGTATGTGGCGGCGGCGGCCGGCACCCGTGCGGCGATCAACATGATGGGCGGGGAGGCGGCCCTGGATCTCTCGGCCGTTCCCGAGGTCGTGTTCACCGATCCGCAGGTCGCGACCGTGGGTCTCACCACGGCGCAGGCGAATGAACTGGGCTTCAAGGTCGAGAGCCGTACCCTGAGCCTGGATAACGTGCCCCGGGCGCTCGCGAACTTCGACACCCGGGGCTTCATCAAGCTGGTCGCCGAGCGCGAGAGCGGGCGGCTGCTGGGGGCCCAGGTGCTGGCCGGCGAAGGCGGGGAGGTCATCCAGACAGCGGCGCTCGCCGTCCGTCACCGTTTGACGATCAAGGACCTGGCCGATCAGTTCTTCCCCTACCTCACCATGGTAGAAGGCCTCAAGCTTTGCGCCCAGACCTTCACCAAAGATGTGAAACAACTGTCCTGCTGCGCGGGCTGATAGAGCCGGGATCGCTCGCACGACGCCCCTGCGTTTAAATAAACGTTACAATACCACTTATGTCCGGCAACAGTTTCGGGGTCTTGTTCACCGTCACCACTTTCGGGGAGAGCCACGGCCCGGCCTACGGTTGCATCGTGGATGGCTGTCCGCCCGGGCTCGCGTTGTCCGAAGCGGATCTGCAGCGCGATCTCGATCGACGTAAGCCCGGAACCTCCCGGCACACGACCCAGCGCCGTGAAGCCGATCGGGTGACGATCCTCTCCGGTGTCTTCGAGGGCAAGACCACCGGCACGCCGATCGGGCTCCTCATCGAAAATTCCGATCAGCGTTCCAAGGACTATGACAAGATCAGCACGCAGTTTCGACCCGGCCATGCCGACTATACCTACCAGCAGAAATACGGGATCCGTGACCACCGCGGCGGCGGCCGGGCCTCGGCGCGGGAGACCTGCATGCGGGTCGCCGCGGCCGGAATCGCGAAGAAATACCTGCGCGAGCGCTACGGCATCACGATCCGCGGTTATCTCGCCGAGCTCGGGCCTTACCGCATCGAGCTCCGCGACTGGGAGGCCGTGGAACAGAATCCCTTCTTCTGCCCCGATCCGAGGCGGGTCCCAGAGCTCGAAGCCTACATGGACGCCTTGCGCAAGGAAGGCAACTCCATTGGCGCGCGCGTCAACGTGGTCGCCACCGGCGTACCGCCGGGCCTCGGAGAGCCTGTCTTCGATCGACTCGATGCCGACATCGCCAAGGCCATGATGAGCATCAACGCCGTCAAGGGTGTGGACATCGGCGCCGGGTTTGCGAGCGTAACCCAGAAGGGAACCGAACACCGCGACGAGATGACGCCGGAAGGATTTCTCAGCAACCACGCGGGCGGGATACTCGGCGGGATCTCCTCCGGCCAGGATATCGTGGTCGGCATCGCGCTTAAACCGACCTCGAGCCTACGCTTGCCGGGCCGTTCGATCGATATCCTCGGCAACCCCGTCGAAGTCGTCACCCTCGGCCGCCACGATCCCTGCGTCGGGATCCGCGCGACGCCCATCGCCGAGGCCATGCTGGCGTTGGTGTTGATGGATCACATGCTGCGGCACCGCGCGCAAAACCTCGATGTGCGCTCAAACGTCGGGGTCAAGTCTCCCGTCTTGCATGAGCTGCCTCCATGATCTATTCTCGCCCCATGGCGGATCCCTTAAGAATCGGGCACGAATCGGCGGCGAGGTATCCGCTCGCGTCTCTTCGAAAGAAATTCATTGCCTAACCACCGTCGATCGGGCGATCA
>JBOIDM010000085.1:0-5273 GCA_050740575.1 Gammaproteobacteria bacterium | reverse complement strand
CGCGGGTAAGATTGACGTAATCCACCCGATAGGTGCGGAGGTAGGGGCGATCCGGGCTCACGATGATGTTCTTGCCCTGGATTTCAAACCGCACGTCAGCTTGGCGCGCGACACGATCGAGGATCTGGGGCAGGGTTTGGTCAATCGCGTTCAGGGTTACGATTCCCTCGATCCCGGGATCGATATCTACATTCACTCGCGCGTCCCTCGCCAGCGCGAACAACAACTCCTTGACCGGCACCTCATTCACGACGACCGTGTATTTCTCGAGGTCGGGCGCGGGCTCGGGCCGAGGCAGCACCGGGACGTTGTCCACGACTGGCGGAATGTCTTGCGTTTGGGGGTTATCCTCCACTCGCAGGTGTCCGCCCGACGGTACCGGAGGCGGCGGGACCAGGGCGCTGCAAGCCATGAGGCTCACCAGAACGGTGAGGACGACTATTCCCCGAATTCTCATAATGTTATCCCCCCGAACGCGCGTTCGAGTTCTCGCCGGCAGGTTTAATAAACGAGAATCTTTTTTATAAGCATGAAGTTAGTGTAACGTTTTTAGAACAAGTATCAAATAGCCCCCCCACCCGACGCGGCTAAGACCAAAGGCGCCAATTCCGTTAATGCTTTTTCATAGACGGAGCGTTTAAAGAATACGACCTCCTGCAAGGGATGCCAATAATGCACCCATTGCCAGCGATCGAATTCCGGTCGTGGAGCCGCATCCAGGCGCACGTCCGTCTCCGTGCCAATGAGCCGTAACATAAACCAGATTTGTTTTTGGCCGATGCACACAGGCCTCTTATCGTAGCGGACATAGCGTTTCGGGAGCCGGTAGCGCAACCACGCTCGAGTACATCCGACGAGTTCCACGTGCTCGGGATCGAGGCCGACCTCTTCCTTGAGCTCCCGAAACATCGCCATCTCTGGGGATTCGTGGCGCTTTATGCCACCTTGGGGAAACTGCCATGCGTCCATGCCCACGCGCCGTGCCCAAAAGACCTGAGCGTCACGATTGCTTAGAATGATTCCGACATTTAACCTAAAACCGTGAGCGTCTATCATGATCCGCCAGCATCCGATTGAATTCGTCCGTAAATTCGTAAGCTTACATTTTACTTTGTAATTCTAACACATTACTTCCTTAGTCGCAGGGAATGACTTTAGCAATTTTTGACCTTGATAATACGCTCATCGGCGGCGACAGCGATACACTCTGGGGAAGATTCTTATCCGAGGAAGGAATTGTTCAGAAAGACGACTATGAGCGCCGCCATGAACGCTATTACCAAGATTACTTGCACGGCGCGCTGGATATCTTGGCGTTTCTCGGATTTCAGCTGGAAATTTTGGCCCAGCATGATACCGATACGCTGCGCGCGTGGCGTGGAAAATATATCGAACGCAAAATCAAGCCGATTATGCTTCCGAAGGCGCGGGCGTTATTGCATACTCACCGCGCCAAGGGCGACACGCTGCTCATCGTCACCGCCACCAACCGATTTCTCACCGAGCCCATCGCCGCAATGCTGGATGTCGAGCATCTCATCGCAACCGAGCCGGAGATCATCGACGGACGTTACACTGGCCGTGTGTGTGGAACTCCGGCATTCGCCGCCGGTAAGGTGGCGCGCTTATCCGAATGGCTGATTAAACAGGAGAAAAGCTATGCCGAAACCTGGTTCTACAGCGATTCCCATAATGACTTGCCGCTGCTGCGTGCGGTCACACACCCCGTCGCGGTGGATCCGGACGTGACTCTGGCGCGGGCCGCGAGCATCAACCGCTGGCCAGTAATTAGCTTACGTTAAGGGGCTAAAAGCTTCTCGACTGCGTCCCGCTCTTCTTCCAGCTCCTTGCGGGTGGTCTCCATGCGCGCGCGGCTAAACGCATCGATGTCGAGACCCTGCACGATGTGGTAGCCGCCGTCTTGTGTGGTCACCGGGAAGGAATAGATCAAACCGGGCGCGATGCCATAACTTCCGTCACTCGCAACTGCCATGCTGGTCCAATCATCCGCCGGGGTTCCCATCACCCAATCGCGCATGTGCTCGATGGCCGCGTTCGCGGCCGATGCCGCGCTCGAGGCGCCGCGGGCGGCGATTATCTCCGCTCCCCGCCTCGCGACCCGAGGAATGAATTCATCCGCAATCCATCGCCCCTCTACCAAATCCTTAGCCGGGCGGCCGCGAATCAAGGCGTGGCTGATGTCAGGATACTGGGTGTTCGAGTGATTTCCCCAAATGATCAGTTTCTTGATATCCGTGACCTTGCAGCCGGCCTGTTGCGCCAACTGGGCAATGGCCCGATTGTGATCCAAGCGCGTCAAGGCCGAGAAGTTCTTGGCATCGATGTCTGGAGCGCTGCGCATTGCCGTTAAAGCGTTGGTGTTCGCGGGATTACCGACCACCAATACCTTGACCTCTCGCTGCGCGCGCTCATTCAGGGCCCGGCCTTGGATCTGGAAGATCCCACCGTTCGCGGCGAGTAGATCGCTGCGCTCCATGCCAGGACCACGGGGTTTGGCGCCTACGAGCAAGGCATAGGAGGTGCCTCGAAATGCGACCTTTGGATCATCGGTAATGATGACGTCATCGAGGAGCGGAAACGCGCAGTCCATGACCTCCATCACGACCCCTTCCAAGGCCTTCAAGGCCGGCGTGATATCCAGTAACCGCAAGCTTATCCGCTGCCCCGTTCCCAGCATCTCTCCGGCGGCGACACGAAACAGTAATGCGTAACCGATTTGGCCGGCGGCCCCAGTGACCGTGATTCGAACGGGTTGCGTCATTGGCTCGTCCGCTTATTAGTTTCTTTTTGCGACCGGCACATAATCCCTCGTTTCGGAACCGATATAGATTTGGCGGGGACGTCCGATGCGGAAGTCCGGATCCGTGATCATCTCCATCCACTGCGCCAGCCATCCGGCGGTCCGCGCCATTGCAAACAATACCGTGTACATACGCGTCGGTATTTCGAGCGCCTTGAGAATGATCCCGGAATAAAAGTCCACGTTCGGGTAGAGTTTCCTCTCAATAAAATAGTCGTCTTCCAGCGCGATGCGCTCCAGTTCCATGGCGATTTCGAGCATGGGTCGATGTCCGCTCGCACCCATGGCGTCGAGGACAGCGTGACACGCCTTGCGGATAATCGCCGCGCGCGGGTCGTAATTCTTGTAGACGCGATGTCCGAATCCCATCAATCGATATGATTCGTTCTTGTCCTTGGCGCGGTCGACATACTTTCGTACGTTTTTGATATCCTGGATCTCTTGGAGCATATGCACGACCGCCTCGTTCGCACCGCCATGCGCACGCCCCCACAAGGTCGCGATGCCCGCTGCGATACAGGTATAGGGGTTGCTCTCGGTGCTGCCCGCGAGCCGGACCGCGGAGGTGCTGGCGTTTTGCTCATGATCGGCGTGCAGGATGAACAGTAGATCCAAAGCATACACCGCGACCGGGTTGGCGCTATAAGGTTCCGAGGGCTGCGCGAACATCATGTGCATGAAGTTATCTATGTACCCCAGGCCGTTGTTGGGATACACAAAAGGCTGGCCGACGCCATACTTGTAACACTTGGAAGCGATGTTCGGCATCTTCGCCAGGATACGGCGAGCGGTCGCATCTCGGTCACCCTGGTCATAAATGTCGATGGTATCGTGGTAATAGGAAGCCATCGCGCCGATCACGCCGACCATGATGGACATCGGATGCGCGTCGTAGCGGTAACCGCCGTAGAACTTGATGAGGTGCTCGTGCACCATGCTGTGGTCTTTAACGGACGATTCGAATTCCGCCATTCGCCGGGCCGTCGGAAGTTCGCCGTATATCAGCAGGTACGCTACTTCCAGGAAGTGACTGTGCTCGGCCAATTGCTCAATCGGGTAGCCGCGGTACAACAAGATCCCCTTGTCGCCATCAAGGTAAGTAATCGCGCTACGGCAGCTTGCGGTCGTGACAAACCCGGGATCCAAGGTAAACATCCCAAGCTCGCTGTAGAGGCGTTTGGTATCGATGACGGCGGGTCCGTAAGTGCCGCGATAGACCGGACATTCGATTGTTTTACCGGTAGTATTGTCCGTTATCGTGACCGTATCGCGTGACATCGAAGTCTCCTTAGGCCGGCGTCGTGTATTCGCGTATGCGTTTCCAGGTTTCAACATAGCCCTATACCTTTAATACGCCCCTCCGCACGGTTAGCATAACGTTATTTTTCGCGCCGCAGCAAGTAGCATCTTGGCGCTGCCGTGGCCGGAGCGGATCATGCCAGCGGCCAAAACTCTTGGCCCATCCTTAGCTATTGGGTATTATTGCGCCGCACATTCGAGCTGCCGTGATACGGAAACCGCCCATGATCGCTTCGTTACCGTGGTCTTCGTGTCGCGCGCGCTCACGGCGATCCCCTTGCTTGAGGAAACCGTCGCGATTCGTCATGGATCGCGTTTAAGGTTGAATAGTCATGAAGCAGCACAGAGCTACGGCATTACATGGCGGAAACGCCGAGTTTATCGACTCGTTGTATGAACAATTCATGCGCAGTCCGGAGACGGTCGATGCGCGTTGGCGGTCGGTATTCGAAGACCTTACGCGCGGCACCGAGCGAGCAACGCCCGGAAGCGATGGGTCCGCCCTGGCGCCGGAGTCCGCCGAAACCCGATCGGACGCCGACCTCGAATCCCGGATCCAAAAGCAAATCGCAGTCTTACAGCTCATTAACGCTTACCGGTTTCGAGGTCACCGGCAAGCCGATCTCGACCCCTTGCGCCAAATCGAGCGTCCAATCGTCGCGGAGCTCGATCCCGCCTTTCATGGACTGAGCGAACGCGACTTCGGCGTTAGCTATAACACGGGATCGCTTTTTGGTGCCGAGTACGCCACCTTAGGCGAGATCCTGCGTCGGGTCCGCACAACGTATTGCCGCACGATCGGCGCCGAATACATGCATATTAACGCCACCAATCAGAAACGCTGGCTGCAGCAACGCTTGGAACTGGACTGTGCCACGCCCGGTTTCGACCCGCTCAAAAAGCGGCGGATCCTGGAACGGCTCGTGGCGGCCACGACGCTGGAAGAATATCTGCACCGAAAATACGTGGGGCAGAATCGCTTCTCCCTCGAGGGCGGAGAAAGTGCGATCCCGTTACTCGACGAATTGGTACAGAGCGGCGGCGAGGGCGGGATCAAGGAAGTCGTCATCGGAATGGCGCATCGCGGGCGATTAAACGTGCTCGTCAATATTGTCGGCAAGCATCCGGCGGAACTCTTCGAGGAGTTCGAAGG
>JBOIDM010000084.1:0-16780 GCA_050740575.1 Gammaproteobacteria bacterium | reverse complement strand
CCGCACAGCCTGCGCCCCAAGCAATCGCCCGCGCACTGCCGTCGCCTCCCCGGATCGAGACCTTTAAAGTTGCAAGCTTCGGGGAGCCGGAGGCTCTCGGACGGGTCCTTATGCTTTGGCTACAGGCCTTCGATAACCAACCGGGAATTAGTGTCCCCTTCCGGGATTTGAACTACGGCCATGTGATCGGTTGGCTCGATGTTATTCTAACCCTCGCGCCACGCTCCCAGTACCCATTCCTGGCCGCGAGCCGTTTGTATGCCGAGGTCCCTGTGGCAGCCAAACAACGACAGATGCTCGAATTCGTATACCGGCGGTTTCTGGACGATCCCAACCGGCGTTGGCCCTGGCTCGCGCACGCCGTGGTGCTGGCGAAGCACCGTCTCGCGGACCTGCCCTTGGCCCTGCGTTATGCCCAGGCAATCGCGAGCCATGCTACCGGCAAAGGCGTGCCGCACTGGGCCAAGCAGATGCATATATTCGTTCTTGAAGACATGGGCGAACTCGAAACCGCTAAGGTCTTACTTGGGGGCTTGCTCGACAGCGGCACGGTGACCGATCCTGACGAAATCCAGTTCCTGAGTACGCGTTTAAATCAACTGCAAGCGCGCGAGCGTGATCCCCGGCCCAGCACCAAGTGAGCGATACCGGACGTTCTGGGACAATCGCGCCGTTGCCGACCGCTCGACGATTGTGTTGAGGAACCGACAGCCCAAGGGGTAATCTGGTCGGCGAGCGAGCAATAATATGCTTCAATATCAACGATATGACAACATGGCATGGGGACTGCTGGAGCACCATCATCCCGCATCATCGGAGGATTTTAATATGGTCAATAACCAACGCGGTTTCACCTTAGTGGAAATCGCCATCGTGCTGGTCATCATCGGACTGCTGCTCGGCGGTATCTTGAAGGGTCAGGAGTTGGTTACCGCGGCACGCGTACGGAATTTCGCCGACCAGGCTGCGAGCGTGCAAGCGGCGTACTACGGATTCATCGACCGTTACCGGGCGGTACCGGGGGACATGCTGGGAACCCAGGTCTGCGGCGCCATCGGCGATGTAGTGCCCAATTGTC
This sequence comes from Gammaproteobacteria bacterium, assembly GCA_050740575.1. Lineage (GTDB taxonomy): Bacteria > Pseudomonadota > Gammaproteobacteria > JACCXJ01 > JACCXJ01 > USCg-Taylor. The sequence continues at coordinate 15,702 of JBOIDM010000084.1, read as the reverse complement.
CGCCTGTTGGGGTGGGCGGTGTTGCCCCGCTTGGCGGGAACGGACAGATCGACGCAGGGAATTTTGGTGAAGCGGCTGCTGTGTGGGCGCATATGACGGCTGCGGGGTTCTTGCAGGGCAATTATAGCGGCGTTGCTGCTAATGCTGCCGCCTACATTCTCCCAGGACCACCGCTGGTGGCGCCGACCAATCCGTGGAACGGGAATTTATTGCTCGCGAGCACTGCTGACTACATGGTACCTGCTGGAAGCCCGGCACCGCCACCGCGATTACATCTCATCATGGGTCGTAATGTGCCGGTGAATATCATGCGGGAGTTGGATGTCAAGGTGGACGATAGCCAACCGGCTAGTGGGATTCTGCGTTCCGCCTCCGCTACACCGGCCGCGTTTGGAGCGGTGAGTGGTTCGGCTGCCGGATGTGTCCTCGTCGGTCCGCCCGCAATCTGGGACATTAACAACGCCGCGCAGGACTGTACCGGGTATTTCCTTTATTAATACCCAATAACGTACTTCGAGACTTATACTTATACCCGCCTCCTTAGCGGGTTGTTTCACCCACGTCCGTTTGGACAAACCGTGGATCGCGCAGCAATTCTCTTCAAGGGTGTATCGAAGCGGTTCGGAAAGCTGCAGGTCCTCGATAACCTTGATCTCCGTGTCCGTAAAGGCGAGTTTTTCGGCCTCGTTGGGATCAACGGCGCCGGGAAGACGACCTTAATCAAATGCCTCTTGGATCTGTGCAACCCGAGCGGCGGGTCCATCGACATCTTTGGCCTCCCGCACGTCCAACCGGTGTCACGATCCCGCCTCGCGTTTCTACCGGAGCAGTTTATCCCGCCGAATTTCGCCACAGGCAACGAATTCCTTCGCTTCATGACCGCAATGCACCGCCAGCCATGGCACACAAACAAAGTTGAGGCAACTCTACATACGCTGGACCTCGATCCAATGGCGTTGCGAAGACCGCGATATCTCTCGAAAGGGACAGCGCAAAAACTCGGTCTTGCAGCGACTTTACTGAGTGGCAAAGATCTATACGTGCTCGATGAACCGATGAGTGGTCTCGATCCGAAAGCTCGTGCATTATTTAAACAAGATTTGCTGGTCCGCAAGAATCAGGGTTTGACGTTGTTTTTCACCAGCCACATGCTTGCCGACATTAGCGCGCTGTGCGACCGCATGGCAGTATTACACCAGGGACGGATCCTTTACCAAGGCGCGCCCGCGGCATTTTGCGAGCACTTCGGCGCGACCGGCATAGAAGAAGCCTATCTGAAGTGCGTCGGCGCAACGCCGTAATCCCTCCTCCGTTTGCGCACAGAGCTCGCGGATCTATACTAAAGTTAAAGGACAACCTACCGCTAAGCAATCGACCTCTCCGCGTCATAACAATCTTCTCCACACCAAACTCTATGAGCCAGACAGAACCTCCAATTTCCCCAGCGGTAGCTTTGCAAATCCTAGAATCTCTTCCCATCGGGATATTCATCGCCGACGGCAGCGGAACGATAATCTGGGCAAACGACGCTCTATATTCACAACTCGCCGTTACCCACCAATCCACCATGGGAAAATCCCGAAACGAGCTGCCCGTTAACCGGATCCTCACCTTATTCAAAACGGTTGAGGCATATCACCTACCGGCTACGTCCAGCCACCCGGAACGTTGGTTAAATTTCATAGCCCGCCACGTGCAAACGGAACCCGGGCAGGCGCTCGAAGTGGCTTGCGTCGTCGATGTCACGCATTACGAGATCGTTCGAAAACGCAAAAACGTAAACCTAATCGCTGCGGCACTGAACGAAACTGACCCGGATACCGGGTTGCTCACGCAACGTTCGGTGATGTCGCAGTTGGTCTCCGAAGTATCGAGAAGCCGACGTTATGACAACGCCTTAGCGGTTTTTATGATTGGCTTAGGACAGCCGATGTTCGGCAATTCAAGCGCCAATGCCGGACGCGCGGCGGCGTTAGTTCAGACCGCGCGATTCCTAAAGGAAAGGCTTCGCTGGGTTGATATCATTGGCCACTGGGGGGGCAGCAGCATACTCGTGGTTTTACCCGAGACCAATCTCGAATCGGCGATGCAGCTTGCTGAAAAACTACGTGCGGAAATGGACAAATCGAACTTGCTAGAACCTGTCCGTGACGCTGCGGGCAAAGGCTTGGCGATAAATTTGGGCGTCACGGCGTGGAAAAAAGGTGACGATGCCATCAGCCTAACTAATCGAGCTTCCAACCTAGTAATGGGGGATCCCCCACACGGCGCCGCGAAAGTCGGCGTGATTTAGTCGGCTTCGACAACCGAGAATTCATGAGTAATTTCAGCTGTCTTACCAAGCATTATCGAGGCGGAGCAGTACTTCTCCGCGGACAACCGAATGGCTCGCTCAACTTGCTGTGGCAATAAACCTTTCCCACGCACTAAGAAGCGCACGTGTATCGAAGTAAATACCTGGGGTGGGCTGTCTGCGCGCTTGGCTTCGATTTCGACTCTACAATCCCTGACATCTTGCCTAGCTTTTCTTAGCACTGATACTACATCGTAGGCCGTACAGCCTCCCATGCCCAGTAACACCATCTCCATTGGCCGAATTCCGACATTCCGGCCTCCGGCCTCCGGCGGACCGTCCATGACGACGGTGTGGCCGCTACCGGATTCGGCGACGAACAAGGCGTCTCCCGCCCATCTTATAACCGCACGCATTGCGCTCGCCGGGGTAGTCGTGCTCAAAACCGTTTTACGCAATTATACAAGTACATACCTCTTGCCAAACTACCTTCGAGCGTATTGTTATATATTGTGAGGTAACCCTTGTCGCTCCTCGGTCCCATTAAGCGCCCCAGCGATCCGCTAATAGAAGAGTTGCTAGGCCACTGCCGCCGCGAGCAGTATTCCGCCAAAGCGCTCATCATAACACGCGGGGATCCGGCCGACGAACTACTGTACGTTATCAAAGGATCGGTAACCGTCATACTGGAGGACGATAGTGGGCACGAAATCGTTCTTGCTTATCTGAATGCCGGCCAGTTCTTCGGGGAAACTGGGCTTTTCGTCGAAAACGTTAAGCGAACCGCGTTTGTTCGGGCTAGAACAAAGTGCGAAGTGGCGCAAATAAGCTACGACCGCCTGCGCAATCTGTCCTCGATCTACCCTCACATCGTACAGTTGCTCGCGACTCAAATAGCCACGCGGCTCTTGAAAACTAACCGCAAGGTGCGAGATCTGGCTTTTCTCGATGTCTCCGGCCGCATCGCCAGAACCTTATTAGACCTTTGCAAGGAACCCGATGCGATGACACATCCAGATGGGATGCAGATTAGTGTTACACGTCAAGAACTCGGCCGTATCGTAGGCTGTTCACGGGAGGTTGTAGGACGGGTGTTAAAAATTTTCGCACAACAGGACCTTATTCAGGTGAAAGGGAAGACGATCGTGGTCTGCGGCGCGCGATAAACAGTGTGGGAACCAAGACGCGACGATAGGGTTCAACGCTTCGGTCACTTACCTCGGGAACGATCCAATAACTTTGAACAGACCGACGAGAGGAAGAATTGCTGCGTTTCGATGCCGTACTGGGCGGGATCCACCGCACGCACGATCGACAAGGGATTACCCGATTGATCTGTCGCCTGCTTAAAAAGATCGACGATCGGATACGATTTGTAATGTGACTTGTCCGAGCCCAGCATTAGCATGATCCGAGGTCGAAGCTGGCGGACGCGATTTTGGCTGATCACGACCCCGATCTCGCCCGTGGTGAGCTCCACTAGGGTCCCGGTTGGATAAACCCCGAGCGTTTGAATGAACTGCTCTACAAGTTCAGCTTGGAAGCGCGTATTGCGTTGCCGGTAAAGGTGCTGGAGCGCTGCGTGCGGGGAAATCGCCGCGACTTGTTGTCGGTTGCTCGTGCATGCATCAAACCACTCGGCGATTGCTACTATTCGACCAAACACCGGGATAGCAGCTCCCCGCAGTCCGTTCGGATAACCGCTCCCGTCAAACCATTCGTGGCGGCAGGCAATGATGTCGATCACCTGCTTTCCGACGCCTGGGGTTTCCGTCAAAAGCGCTACAGCCGATTCGACGTGGCGCCTGACGAGGCTAACCTCGTCCTCCGACAGCTGGTTCGATCTCATTAATAGATCCGATGGGAGATTTGCGGTGCCTATGTTGCTCAGCAACGCACCGAGGCCCAGGTTAGAAATCTCACCCGACGTGAATCCCAAATGCCGTCCCATGGCTACTGCTAGCGCGCTCGTATCAACATGGTGATAATGGGCATAGCCATTCTTGTCTTTCATGAGCCGAAGCCACATCGCAGCGTCCGGATTGCGCAAAATACTTTCCATCATACCGCGCACCGCTGCTTTCACGGCGACGATGTGGATCGCTTTTCCGTGTTTTACATCCTCCAGAATCTCGCTTAACGCTTCGCGTAGCTCACGCCGCACACCGTGCGCGCCGCTATATTCTTCTTCTAGCGTCGTTCGGTCTTCGTAAAAAGTGGGTTTCACGGGCCGAAAGTCGACCACGCCACCGAAGTTACCTCCCGGTGACGGACTATGACCTGTCGCCAGCGCCGACGCGGATACAGGAGAAGCTAGCGGCAACCCGCCGGGCGATAGCAGTCGATCGAGCACCGCATTCTGGGCGCGTTTGACCCCCGCTCGCTCGGGATTGCTCGCAATCGCCTCGCGCACCCTATCAGTCCTGATAAATACGTACTGACAGTGTTGTTGCAGAAGATTTATTGTTGCCTGGTCTTGAATCCACACACCTTCGATCGGGAAAGGCGTCCCCAGCCAGGGACGGTCAAGGCGGGAAACGAACATATTGAGCTGCAGGTTTTGCGTGCTGATTTTTGATTCCATCGCGACACAGCCCCAGTGCGTGACGAGATACGTTTAAGATCCCAACGGAAGTGATAGATAAGCTTGACCACTATGTATCGGATGCTAAGCCTATTACTTGAACTAGCAGAGAACGCTCTGTCTGCACTCTACTCATCAATGCACCTCTAGGTGAAATCTCTATGGTACGGCCGCGATCGATGCACGTACCCCGAGCGGATCTCTGGGATCGACGCCTTCCATGAACGGTTTGCGTCGACTGAGGTTGGTCGTTTGGTAAACCTTGCCGATCCAATTATTTATCACAGCCTCTGCCGTGTCGTGCCAGGTATTGTCGACATACGGAATGATAAGGTGTTCCGGCATTTCGGGAGTCGGAGCGGCTCGCGCCCGCGCCATTTTGACCTCTTCGCCGTATTCTTCTAGGAGCGCTCGGGTCATAGGTGTGAGGTAGTTCACCGGAAAGGGAGGGTACTCATCGATATCAGCACTCGCGAAACGCAGCACTTCGCGTTTGTATTCCTTCAATAGGCTGAGAGTGTCGTATTCGGGATGTCCCTGAAAAAACACGATACGGAAACCGTCTTCACTCACCGCAAGGTGAACGCCTGCCTCGTCGCTGTCGACGAGCACAAAGAGTCCCGCGGATTCGAACTGGTGGCGCCCAATCTCATTGAAGCGCGAGTGCGGCACGTCAAAGCGCGTATTGACGCCGGCAATGAGCGGGTGTCGGCCGTCCGTGATGTAATGGGAATACACACCCCAGCGCTTGGATTTCAAACGCCGGCGCTTCTTCCCGTAACGGAACTGCAGCACGGCGTGGGTGGCGAGGCAGGAACAGAGAGTTGATGTCACGTTTTCATATGCCCAATCAATAATCGCGATCAAGGGCTGCCAAAAAGGTTCGAGCGCGAGATCCGGCTGCGTTACATTAGCGCCCGTGATGATGAGCGCATCAAGCCCGGCTGCCTTGATATCATCGAAGGTCTCGTAATACCGTGCAATGTGAGCACGGGCATCGGGCGCACGTGTTAATTCATCGAGCGTAAACGGGTGAACATAGAACTGCGCGATCTGATTACTTTCCCCGACCAGGCGCAAAAACTGCCGCTCGGTAGCTTCCAGCGCTTTGTCCGGCATCATGTTAAGTAGCCCGATGTGCAGCTCGCGGATGTCTTGATGCAGGGCGATGTCGTTTGGGATCACCGTCTCACCTTCCTGCCGCAGGTCCGCGAACGCGGGCAGATCCGAATTTGCAACGAGGGGCATGATCTGTCTTCCTGCCGTACCGCTTAGGACTCGCGACCGATCACCGTCTCGACGAGGTGGAGAAAATCGGCCTCGTTTTGGATCTGGGCAATCTCCCTCGTCGTGACGGTGTAACCGTACCTTTCCGCGATCGCTTGATACCGAGGGATGCGCGCATAGAATAACTTGGGGAAAATCCAGCGCACGAATTCGTCCGGTTCAATGAGCGCGACGTAAGCGAGTTCGCGTTCCCGCTTGAAGAGAGCGAGTTGTTCATCCAAAAAAGCATTCCGGTAATACAGTGGCTTTGGATTTTCAGCGGCGCGCCGGATCAATGCCTGCTCGTCAATCTCGGTTGCCTCGATATACAACACTACTGTATGCTTGGCTAAAGTGTCCAGCACCTCGTGATCATCGAGCTCGCACACACTCCCACCCGCATCGTTGACGAAGTGCCGGTAGCCGTAAATCTCGTTCGCCTTGCGAATGAATACGGGCACATCCTTCATTGCCGCAATTTCCGCTTCGTGGTGGAGAGCCTGTCGGCGCTTGAACTCGGTGAGCCCCAAGCCACCTGCCTCGGGGTTTCCTAGCTTGCCAAGGAAAGTGGAGACGGGTTTTAGATTTTCCACCGTGATGTTGTTGCAGATGTATATAGAGTCAGCGCGCAACAGCTCTCGAAAGAATGGTATCTGCATGGCTTGCTGCTTGATATTGTCGAGGATCGCTTCCCCCAAGTATCGGGTGCCGATGCGATAATCACCGGAATAGTGGAACCAATGACTGCTTCTTAGGATATTCGCGAGATGCGTCTTGCCGACACCCGACATGCCGAGAAGACTAATGCACTTATTCTCCCAAGCCCTGAATTGATCGATGTTCAGCTTCACGCGCTTCGCATCTAGTCAATTGGGTGCAATCGCTGCTTGAAGCGATACAGGTAAGCGATCTGAGCCGGCAAAGCTACAATCACAAGCACCCGAAACAACGAATCGCAACGGCAAAAAGTCATCTGAGTATGCTCCCGCCTGCTTCGGTAAAGAGAAGCGGCGGCGTAAGCCTAGGGACGTTCGCGAACCGCGCAAGTACCTGTGACATTTGACATTGCCGTCGGATTCCGCCATCTCGCTGCTAAGCGGCATGGGTTTCAATAAACCGGTCCCAATTCTCTTGCCGCAGTTCTGCGGGAGCCGCGTCGTGTTCGGGGCAATCGAACCGCAAGTGGCGCTCACCAAACCCTGCATTTACAAAGGCGCAATGATGCGGAGTATCCGGATCGTCGTACACACACGGGCGAAAATGCCGGCACGTCACACACATGCGCGAAATTGGGACCTCGCCCCGCTCCTGCAAGGCATGGATCATCTTGATCAGCCCGCGACAGAATACCTCTTGTTCCACCGGCGACAGCTCATCGACGGCGCCGATCAAAAAATCCGGCCAATGGGCCGTGCGTTCCGCCTCGACGCGTCCCTTCGGTGTTAACTGAACAAGCAGCGCCCGCTGGTCAGTCGCCGCTCGCCCCTTGCTGACCAATCCCTTGCGCGCTAATGCGCTCACCGCCTCGCTTGCTGTCGGGGCGCTTACCGCTAGCGCTCTAGAAATAGAAAACAGTCTCCACTCCCCTCGCTCTTGCGCATACAGAAGCGCAAGGATCGCGCCTTGGGTCGGCGTCAAACTCTGGTTTCCGGCGTCCTTCCAGGCACGGCTTTTCAGCGCAAGCCCAATTTTCGCCAAGCCCGATATCAAACGCTGGTTCATCGGGTCGCTGATCCCATCAAAAATCGTCGCCGCCATTGGTAATATATCCTTAGGAGTCCTTATTAGTACACTGGTATTCCGGTATGCTGTCAAGTGCAAAAGCGTGTAAGGCAATTCCGGGCGCATATAGGCACCGCCTGCGTGCGTTCCCTGCAACCTCTGTGAAACGTTTCCGCCCGAGCTTTGTAGTAAGATGAATATATCACGCCCTGGTAGCTCAGGTGGATAGAGCGTCCGCCTCCTAAGCGGGAGGTCGCCGGTTCGAGTCCGGCCCAGGGCGCCACTCCATGTAAGAGCTTTGGGTATATCCAGCCGTAAGCATTGGGATCTAGCCGCGCGACGGTTCCAGAACCCCGTGGCCCTGGATTATTCTCGCTATAGTTTGGCCGTGGGGGATTCCTCGTGTTGTGGTTCGAGAGGGGTTGGTATGGCCTGTAGCGCGATCGCTGGCGCGGCTCGGCGTCGCGTGGAATGTTCGCGAACAATGCGGGTACTTGCTGCGGCGCTGACGCTTAGCGGATGGAATAGCGCAGTGGCGGATACCTTAGCGCAGCGATGGGAAGCGCTTCGGGATTGTGCAAAAGTGGCAGTGGAGGGATTTCGTCCAATCGCGCAAGACCGCAAACTGCGGTTTCTCGGAAAGGTGACAAAGGAGAACGGGAGCTGCAGAGGCGGTCAAAAAACACTCGCACACCGCGCGACGCCTTGGGTGGATTGGCAAACGTACTGGGCCACGGGCGATGAGGCCACCAAGGTGCCAGGAAAAAACGCCGTCACCGGACTCGGACAGCACTTGCAAGCGAACGGAAGGGGCGTCGATGGGGCCTTGATCGATTTAGAGTATCAACGCGTGGAGCTGATCAAGTTCAATCTCTTTGACAACCAGACCTATGAAGATTACGTCAAAGGACGCGACGGATTCCAGGGGCGGGTGCTCAAGATCTGGAAAGAGATGCGCCTGCCCAGCGATCATCCCAATTATCGGGACGTGGGCGGGGACGGTGAACAACTGTGTCGGGATGATCTCATCCGCTACCGGACACTGACCGGGATCTGCAATGACCTTCGCAACCCTCTCATGGGATCGACGAATCAGCCGTTTGCGCGCAATGTGCCGTTCGAATCAACCTTCCCCGACTTGGGTAGAACGGAGCTGGCTCGAAACCGCCACGGTGATCGCCTGACTTTATTGAAGCCCGATCCCCAGGTCATCAGCAGAAAGCTATTTTCTCGCAAGCAATCCAACCCCGCGAAATGCAATGAAGGACTCGGACTGCCGGGTGATTCCAAGGACGCACAATGCGATTACAAAGCGGCGCCATTCTTCAATGTGCTCGCGGCTTTTTGGATCCAGTTCATGACCCATGACTGGTTTTCGCACCTGCGGGAAGGGCATAACGACTTCCCCATGATCGGCATGGGGTGCACAACGCAACGCGTAAACAATGAGGAAACGCCGCTCTCGTCCGAGGCCATTCGGGATCTCGAATGCCGCCCCGATGATAAAATCGATCAGGCGTATTTTGCGGAAACCGGTGCACCACGCCGATTCACCCATCAGGGCGAGGAGTATCTGGCCAGGGCTCACAAGACCACCGTCAACACCGTGACGGCGTGGTGGGATGGCTCGCAGCTCTATGGTTACGATGTAGTGTCGCGGCAACGGGTGAAGCGGGACCCCGCCGATAAAGCCAAATTGTTGCTTCTGCGGTTTGGAAATAGACCGAGCGAACGATTGGGCTATCTACCTTCATTCACAAGCTGTCCGGAGACAAGCTCAGGCAGCTGTACGGCTGATCCGATCAACCCCGCGTGGAGCGGTCAAGAAGCGACCGGCTTCCCCGACAACTGGAACATCGGCCTAAGCTTTTACCATAATGTGTTCGCCCGCGAGCACAACGCCTTCGTCGATGAGTTCAGGAACCGGGCGGCGCAAACGCCGGACGCTGATTCAGGGCTCAGAAACCCCGAGAAACCGGATGCGATAATTCAATATAAGGACGTGAGCGCGAACGAGCTGTTCGAGATCGCCCGCCTTGTCGTTGCCGCGGAGATCGCCAAGATTCACACCATTGAGTGGACCACGCAATTGCTGTATGACGAACCGCTCTACCTCGGCATGAACTCGAATTGGTTTGGTTTGTTCAGTGATCACAAGCTCGTCGCAGACGCATTGAAACGGGTCCTCGGCAAGCTCGCGCGAACGAGCGACTCGGCCAAAGCCGACTGGTATTCTGTGTTTGCGTCCGGACCGGGAATCGTCGGGCTCGGGAATCGAATCTACGAAACCAGGTTTGCAAAGCGGGATGTCTGGGATTTGCGCAATCCGGAGCATGTGAACGGGGGCATCAATCATTTCGGATCGCCGTTCAACTTTCCGGAAGAATTCACCACCGTCTATCGCTTACATGCCATGATTCCGGATCTGATCGAGTATCGGGAATGGAACAGGGACCCGAACACCATCCGGTACAAGGTTCCCGTGATCAATACCTTCCGCGGGAAAGCGACGCACGAGATGAGAAGCCGCGGGCTCGCCAATTGGGCAATCAGCATGGGGCGGCAACGCCTAGGGATGTTGTGGTTGCGAAATCACGCGCGGTTTCTGCAGAACCTACCGATGCCGCAGCTCCATACCACGACCGGCAAGATCGATGTAGCCGCTTTGGACTTGATCCGGGATCGCGAACGCGGGGTGCCGCGTTTTAATGAGTTCCGAAGGCAGTATGGTCTGAAGAGCTTAGGGGGCTTCGATGACTTTATAAATCAAAACCTTTCCGAAGATTTGCCCGAGCGGGTCGAGCAAGAGGATCTCGTGAAGGCGTTGAGGGACGTGTACGGACAGCATCGATGCGACGCATCGAAGGTGATCACGGATGCGCAGCTCAACGCCGACGGCTCTCCGATCAACGATTGCCTAGGACACCCGGACGGCACGCTGGTGGATAATATCGAGGATCTCGACGCCGTCGTCGGGTGGCTGGCCGAGCGCACGCATCCCCACGGCTTTGCGATATCCGAAACGCAGTTTCAGGTTTTTATCCTCAATGCTTCCCGACGTCTATTCAGCGATCGCTTCTTTACCTCGAGCTTCCGGCCGGAATTCTATTCCACGCTGGGGATCGCTTGGATCAACGATAACGGCCCGAATGGAAAGCTGATGGAAAAAGGGCGGCCGAACGGCCACGCGCAGGAAGTCTCGCCGCTCAAGCGCGTGCTATTACGAACCGTACCGGAATTGGCCGCCGAGCTCGGCCCGGTCGTGAATGTTTTCGATCCGTGGGCACGTGACCGGGGTAGGTATTATTCGCTGCAATGGAAACCGCGCCCCGGCGCCGAGTCGGATGATGCGTTTTAAACGTACCTGTCCATCTGCTCCTTTCACCCCAGGGGCTGCGACGGTACCAATGCCTGTGATTATCTTCAGTGGAGATGGATGAACTTCCCCTCCGAAGGGACTCCTTTCGTGTTCAAAATGAAGAGCATGTAGTAGCCGCGCGGCGCCATAGCATGGGGATGGATGCCATTTGGCGCCACCGCGCTGAGCGTGCAGGCCCCCGTCTTTGCGAATGTGCACTGAATGACGCGCTGCTCCGTATCGGTATTGTGCGTGACGGCCATCGGGCGCACCAGCACCACCTTGGCAATGTCGCAAGGGTACGGCGTCTCGATGTCGAAAGTAGCGCCGTGATGGACGGTAGGCGCCACATTGGCAGTCGGCGTGACGCCATCGATGGTCACGATGCTCGGCCGTAGCGCAGGACTTCCGTCCGGATTGAAGAGATACGGCGGGCTGAAGACCTCGATGGTGTTCTCCACACTGGCTGTGCAACCCCCGGAAGCGGCACCGCCGGCTGCCATGACCTTGCCGCTCGGAAGCAGCAGCGCGCAGGAATGGTAGTGCCTTGGGGCGTTCAGTTCGTCCATTTCCGACCAAGGGCTGACGGGGGTGGAAGGGTTGTACCTCCAGGAGGTATGCGGAGCACTCTGCGTCCCACCGCAGACGAAGACACTTCCGTCAGGCAGGAGGACCGCGTTTACGTTGACGCGCGACCTTCCGTCCGGAATCGAGATCGGGGCGCCCCAGCTCGGCGAGAGCGTGGAGAGGTTGATCATCTGAGCCGTCGCGTTGGTGCCGCTATCGCCCCCTCCTACCACGATCACCCGCACGAATGGATAGGTCGGCTGCAGCAGCAAGGCTGACATACCCTTGGTCCGGTTCATGGCGCTTCCGACATTCGTCCAACTGCCCTCCAGGCCACCGGACGGCGGGGAAAACATGAAATAAGCCGAAGGGTCGCTGAGCGCATAGGCGCTGCCCGTACTGCAATCGCCGAACCCCGTGGGCACGTAGAAGACTTCTCCGCCGGGGAGGAGATGGAGGCTCGGATAGGTCTGGGGGAAGCTCTTGTTTACCGCACCAGTCACCGTCACCGGATTGAAGCTATCGCTTGCTTCCGAATAGACGTCCATCGACGGAGGCGTCGCAGCGCCCAATACCCCCGAGGCGACCAGGACACGGCCCGATTTGCCTGTCGGTCCCAACTCGTCTCCGAGGGTCATAGCCGTAGGGTACCACCGCTGGATCGACATATCCCCGACGGTCTTTTTCCACTTCTTAGCTATGGGATCGAACTTCCACGCCTGATTCGACGTTGGATTGCCCGGTCCGAAGCCCCCACCTCCGACGGCCATAAGCTGGCCGTCCGACAGGAACGAGTGCCCGCAACACAAAAGATTCGCGGCGAGGTCGGTGTCTGTCCCCGAAAGGAGCGTGAACTGGGGATTGACCTCGTCCGACGGGTCCCAGATCAAAGTGTCGGTTCCGTCGGCCAGGAACACGATCTCGTAGGTGCGCAAAAGCGCCGCGTGTTCGATGGAGATCTCGGTGCCGCCAACCTCCAGGTCGTAAAGCAAATCCCATCGCCCGTAGGTAGCGGGGCCGAAGCTAGAAATAAGGTCCTTCAAACGCTCGCGGATCCGTGGATCAATCGCAAACACGCCCTTCAAATGGCCGAAGCCGTGTAGGGGAGAAATCCGATCCCGCTCGCAGATGAGGCGCTCGGCCAGTTCCCGGTCGAGGACCTGCTTCTCCTTCGGATGATGCTCCACATGGTCCATGTGCGCCGCATCCTCGTCGGCGACCTTCCGGTCGTGGGGCGCGACCATGAGGTCTTCGGGGGTGCGCGCCTGGTTCAGGAAGCGGAGCAGGCGCCGGTGGACCTGCGGATCGATCGGCATCTCATCGCATTCGTTCGGTTCCATGGTTTTACTCCTCGTGTTACGAATTGAGGCTAATCAGGCCGTGCAAACCTGTAGCCGGCGCACCACTAAGTTAAGCCCTGCTAAAAATACAAATGCACCCTGGCTTTTTCAGTGACTTCTCGCACAAGCATTTTGTGACATATTCACAATCTCTCCCGGCAGAACACCGTGCGCTTTTCAATGCCTGAGCATGTCTAGAAGACCTTTGGCGATCAACAGCCAATGCAGGAAGCTACCATTAGGGAAGTTGCAGTTCTATGATAAAAGGATTAAAAACGCGGCGGTTGCTTTGGGGTGTTACTGCCTGCTTTCTATCGAAGAGTTTGAGCTTATGACAACCGGGAACCAACGCACAGCGGACGCGGCACCACCCTTGCCGAATACATACCGGCAGGGAGCCGGGTGCCTCTTTGTGGCACACGCGCTCGGCCCCTCGCATCCATCGCGGCCGCTCACACCGCTCGAACCCATGCCCCTGAAGCCCACCCTGGCGGACTTCTTCGCCTTCCGCTTTGCGCCAGGGATAGTTAACCACGTCTTGCAGAGCGCAACCCGCGTTATGAAGCACGGGTGTCCGGAAGAAACGATTTTAGCGTGTTTGCTCCACGATATCGGGATGAATCTCATGATGGTCAATCACGGATGGTGGAGCGCACAACTGGTCGAGCCCTACGTCTCGGAGAAGGTGACTTGGGCGATCCGCTACCATCAAGCGCTCCGCTTCTACCCGGACCCTTCAGTCGGATACGAGTACCCCGAGATGTACCGGCGTATCTTCGGGGAAAACTACGTCCCTCCGCCGTACATCGAGGCGGCCTACACCTATGCGCGGAATCACCCCTGGTATATGGAAGCGCGCCTCATCACGCTGCATGACGATTACAGCTTCGATCCCAGTGCAAAGGTCTCTATCGAGCCGTTCATAGACATCATTGGCCGGCATTTCAAACCGCCAAGAGAAGGGCTCGGCTACGACGAAAGCCCCGCCGCTCATATGTGGCGCAGCCTCATCTACGCCGATTATCCGCTATGAAGCGGTATCATTCCTTTGCATAAAGCTCGACCCGCGCGGGGCCGAGGCCAATGACTGATGGCCCCGACATAGCCATCGAGCGGATCCGCGTAGAGGACTTGCGGGCAGATGCCTCCGGGATCCTGGTCGAGCAGATAGCGTCCCTTGCCTATCGGTCTTTCCGGGAGCCCCCCTGGAAAGACGATCTCGAAAGGGCGCGCCTCCACTTCGGCCTCGGCGTCGATTTAATGCGGCGTAACGCCCTGGCCTTCATTGCGAAGGCCAAGGACTCGGGCACGATCCTCGGTTATGCTCTTGGCTATGAGGTGCTTCGAGAGAGCGAGGACCCTCGGGACCTCACGCTCGGCGCTATCTCCGGAACTACGGCGCTCGATTATCTATTCGAGGAGGGCGAGCGCGTATTCTACGCAGATACGGTCTGCGTGGACCCCGGAGCCCGGAGGCGACAGATCGCCTATGAACTCGCGGCCGTGCTGATCCCTGTGCTTCGGAGTCAAGGATTCACTTACCACGTCGCGCGCACCGCGACCAACGCGACAGCGATCCGAGCCCTGTTTGCCAAGCTCGGCTTCGAAGAGCTACCCGTGCGTGACGCCGTATTCGCAGATCGAACGTACTGGTTGCTCAGACTTTGAAGCATGGCCTTTGGCTGGCGCTTGTGCAATCTGCCGGCGCTCACGCCGGCCCAGATAATCAACCGGATCCTATTCGGCCGGCTCAGCCCGGCCAGCGCCTCGCCCAGGATCAAACGGGCAACGCTATCCGGCTCGGTCTTCATCACGCTCGAATGAACCCCGGTCGTGCAGCGGTTGCGAGGGCTCTGCTTTAACCACCGCAGGCGTCTTGGCCATCAGTTTTTTTCTCCGCCTTGACGAGCGATAGGAATTCTTGACTCCGCGTCTCATCGGACGCATCATGACAGCAAAACTCTCGCTGTCATGACGCCATGAGAACCACCGTTACTCTCGATGCCGACGTGGAAGCGTTGCTGCGCAAGGCGATGCGCGACCGCGGTGAAAGCTTCAAGCAGGTATTAAACGCCGCGATCCGCGAGGGCTTGGTCAGCGCGCGGCGAAGAGCGGCCAAACCGTTCAAGCAGCGGACCTTCGACCTGGGCGAGCCGCTGATCGATCTAACTAAGGCCCTCTCACTGGCGGCCGAGCTGGAAGACACCGAAACCATCGCCAAGATGCAACGCCGGCGGTCGAGTCAATGAAGCTGCCCGACGTGAACGTGCTCCTCTTCGCGACGAACAAGGCCAGCCCCGAGCATGAACAAGCGCGATCTTGGCTGGAGTCGGCCTTCGACGCGCCGGGAGGCGTGGGCTTGACGTGGGTGGCGCTGCTGGGTTTTGTCCGCCTGGCGACCCGTCGCGGTATTTTCTCGAAACCACTCGCCGTGGAGGATGCGCTTTCCATGTTGCGGCCTGGCTCGCCGAGCCGCAGGCGAGCGTGCTGCATCCGACCGCTCGCCACGCCTAAATTTTCGCGAGGCTGCTGATCGCCGCAGGGACCGGCGGCAATCTCACTACGGACGCGC
>JBOIDM010000083.1:0-4747 GCA_050740575.1 Gammaproteobacteria bacterium | reverse complement strand
CGATGCCGAGTTTATCGATAATGCGTAACCCCTTGGTGCTGATCCGCAAGCGGACCCATCGTTTCTCACTCTCCACCCAAATTCGATGGTTTTGGAGGTTAGGCAAGAACCGCCGTCGGGTTTTATTGTTCGCGTGCGAGACATTGCACCCCGTCCGCGGGCGCTTACCGGTGATTTGACATACACGAGCCATGGTATTTAATCCTAAGAAAAAAATGGGATTCTACAAACATTCACCCGCATTCACCAAGCGTTATCTCTCATCCGTAACCACGCTGGTCCGCTGTATTACATCAGTCCGCGCTCCGCCATGGATACAATATCACCCTCCCCGATGACGAAGTGGTCGAGTACGCGTATGTCAATCAGCTCCAGTGCGTCCCGCAGGCGTTCGGTGAGCGCTTTGTCGGCGCTACTCGGTTCCGCGATCCCTGAGGGGTGATTATGGGCAAGTATGACCGCCGCAGCATTGTGCAAAAGGGCGCGCTTAACCACCTCGCGCGGATACACGCTGGCCGAATCAAGAGTCCCCCGAAAAAGCTCCTCGAAACAGATAATACGGTGCCGTGTGTCGAGAAACAAGCAGGCAAAGACTTCATGCGGAAGGTTGCGCATCGAGGTACTCAAGTAACGGCGCGTATCCTCTGGGTTGCAAAGGGCATTGCCGCGGTTGAGCTTCTCCTCAAGGTAACGCCGGCCGAGATCAAGCGCAGCTTGGATCTGTACGTATTTTGCCGTGCCGCCACCACGGGTGCGGCAAAATTCCGTATGGGTTGCATCGATTAGGGCGCGCAACCCCCCGAAGCCGGTGATCATCTCACGCGCCAAGTCGAGCGCGGTTTTTCCGCGCACGCCGGTACGCAGGAAGATAGCGATGAGCTCGGCATCGGATAGGCTACGCGGGCCCTTGCTGAGTAATTTTTCCCGCGGGCGTTCTGCCGGCGGCCAGTCGTTGATCGGCATTGTAACCTCCATGTCTTTTAGCGGCGGGTGCCAATACAATAGTACGGACGGAGCACGAGGACAAACGGGGGGCGCGGGTGTTAGCGCATAAACGCATCGTAGTCGGCGTCACGGGTGGCATTGCGGCCTATAAATCCGCGGATCTCGTCCGCCGTCTACGCGAGGATCACGCCGGTGTGAAGGTCATTATGACCCGCTCCGCCCAAGCGTTTTTGGGCCCGCTCACGCTGCAAGCACTGTCGGGACATCCGGTCTACACCGAACTGTTCTCGGAAGGGCGTGACGCGGGTATGCAACACATCGAACTGGGCCGCTGGTGCGATCTCATCCTGGTCGCGCCGGCGAGCGCCAATTTCATGGCCAAACTGGCCCACGGCATCGCGGATGATTTGCTGAGTACCGTATGTCTCGCGAGCACACGGCCGATCATAGTGGCTCCAGCGATGAATCGCGAGATGTGGCTCGCGGCAGCGACCCAAGAAAACAAAAACATCCTTGAACAGCGCGGCGTGAAGTTTCTGGGGCCGGCTGCGGGCGATCAGGCCTGCGGCGAGGTGGGGCCGGGGCGGCTCGTTGATACGGACGATCTAATCGAGGGGATCACGGCGGAGCTGGCCTCTGGTGTGTTAAGCGGGCTTAAGGTGTTGGTCACGGCGGGTCCGACTCGGGAATATATCGATCCGGTACGTTACCTGAGTAACCGAAGCTCCGGTAAAATGGGCTATGCGATCGCGCAAGCTGCCGCGGAGGCGGGAGCCTCGGTAACCCTCGTTAGTGGTCCTGTCGCGCTCGTGCCGCCGCGGGCCGCCGAACCCGTGTGGGTGTCGAGCGCCGAGGAAATGTATCGCGAGGTAATGTCCCGTGCGCCTGACTGTGACGTTCTGGTAGCTGCGGCCGCGGTCGCGGATTATCACTGCGGAGTGCCGGCAGCGCGAAAACTTAAACGCAGCGGGGCCTCGCTTACGCTTACCTTGCTACCTACACCCGATATCGTGAAGGCGGTAACCGCTCGGACGCGGCGCCCGTTTACGGTGGCGTTCGCCGCGGAAACCGAAAACCTGGTTGCCAATGCACAAGATAAACTACAAGATAAGGCAGTCGATATGATCGCGGCAAACGATGTCGCCGCGAACGGGGTAGGATTCGATCACGACCGGAATGAGATCGAGGTGCTCTGGCGGGGTGGAAGCATCCATCTCGCCAAAGGCTCTAAGCAGACCTTAGCCCGGCGTTTAATTCACATCATCGCCGAACGTTATCATGCAAGAGATACAGCTTAGGGTGCTCGATCCCAGGCTAGGGCGCGAGTTTCCGCTGCCGAAGTACGTGACGGCGGGAGCCGCGGGTATGGACCTGCGGGCGTGTACGGATGCGACGCTGACATGTCATCCAGGCGACACACACTTGATACCGACCGGTGTCGCGCTCCATATAGGTGATCCCGGGATTGCCGCGCTGGTGTTACCGCGATCGGGCCTCGGACACAAGCATGGGATCGTACTTGGGAATTTAGTGGGCTTGATTGATTCTGATTACCAGGGACAGATTTTCGTTTCCTGCTGGAACCGGGGGTGCGAAACCTTTGACATTAAACCCGGTGATCGCATCGCACAGATTGTGTTCGTTCCGGTCGTTTCCGCGTGTTTGGTTATCGTTGAGAGCTTCACACAGACGACGCGTCACGAGGGTGGTTTTGGACACACTGGCCTGGCGTAACCAATGCGTTGTTTTTCGTTTACAGGCTGGACAGACACTATGAACGAGCGCGCATGTTCATTCACGCGGCGATTTCGATGGCCGATGATACGGGTCGCGTTCGGCGTCATGATCGGCGCCGCTCTGGCGCTTAATTCCCATGGAGAAGCGGAGCAAGCAACCGAATCCCAGGCCAAAATACCGGCTGCGCCTAGCGCTTTGGCCACCGAGGTAGGAAGTCGCTTCAGGCAACAGATAGAAGGCCTTGATGCGCTGAGCCGGGACGAGGCGCTGATCGCTGCCCTGAAAAATCCCGAATCCGGGGCACTAGACCAACATGTCCAGGAGACGAAACTTCCTTACGCGCTTAAAATGAGGTTCGTCCGTCCGGGCCAGGTTCAAGTCGACGAGCGAGAGACGCCCCATCTCGGGTATGCGTCGGTCGCGATGCTACGCTATGCGGAGCGCACCCATCTCGCTCCGGCTGCGGAGGTCCATTTCCTTGGGGGCGTCCAACAGCAGGTCGCGCTCGTGAAACCGGTCATCGACGCCAGTGGCGTGTTTTTAGGATCGATTCACGTCAGTCTGGACGTCGCGGTGCTGAAAGCGCTGTTGCAGCCATTGCGCTTAGACGGGGCTTATATCGAGTTGCGGCAAATTGGTCCCTCCGCTTCCCCGGTCTTAGCTAGACTCGGAGCCGCGCAGATCGCTGCAGGCAGCGCGCCTCAGAGCCAGGTACCAATTGCCGGGACGCAGTGGACACTGGCCTACTGGCCGCCAGTGCTCGCTACGAGAGTGTGGAATGCCGATGCGCCGTTCACCGGAAACTTGCTCCTGTTTCTAGGGGTCGGAGTCGTGGTCTTAGCTAGCATCGGGGCGGTGGTGGCCGCAAAAAAAAAACGTGCCCGGCCGCCTGTAAGTGAAATCCTGCCGGTCTATCAGGGTGCGTTAAGAGCTATTATCGATGGTGAACACCCGCATGTGGAACATCTGGTTCCCGATCTATCCTTGCCGGCGCGGGACCCAAAGCCATCGAGCACTACGGCGAAGGATCCTTTAGACGACACGCTTCCCCTGGCGATCGACCTCCCCGGTGCCCCGGCCCCGGAGGTGACAGCTCATGCCAGGACGCCGTCCGCGGAACCGTCGGTGCCCCTATCCGATGATCCGGCGGACGATACGCTCCCGCTCTCGGCCTTGGATTTGGGATCCGCTGTCCCGCTCCCGAGCGTGGATTTTGAACTCGATCACGCTCACACCCAGCCGAGCGATGCAGCGGCGTCCGACCATTCCGTTCCCGACTCGATCTTTCGCGCTTACGACATACGCGGTATCGTCGCTGAGACCTTGACCGAGGAAGCTGTCTACAAGATCGGATTGGCGTTAGGAAGTGAAGCCAGTGATCTAGGCCAGACGGAAGTGGTCACGGCGCGTGACGGGCGAATATCGAGCCCGGCGCTGGCGGCGGCGCTCCAAGGGGGCCTCTGCGACAGCGGGCGGAACGTGATCGATATCGGTATGGTGCCGACCCCCGTGCTCTATTTCGCAACCCACTATCTCAATATTCAGAATGGAATCATGCTCACGGGTAGCCATAACCCCAAAAATTACAATGGCTTAAAAATCGTGATGGGCGGCCGGGCGTTGTCAGGGGAGGCGATTACATCAATTCGAGACCGGATCCGACGGCAGGCATTCACGCGCGGTGCGGGCACCGTCGTAACTCAGGACGTTGTGCCTGCATACGTCCAACAGGTCACCGACTCGATCGGCGTATCTCTCGCAAATGGCTTGAAGCTGGTCGTTGATTGCGGAAACGGAGTTCCAGGTTTGCTAGCGCCTAGGCTCATGACTGCTCTTGGCCACGATGTAATGGAGCTTTATTGTGAGGTTGACGGATCCTTTCCCAACCACCATCCGGATCCCTCGCAACCGGACAATCTTTGCGATCTGATAGCCGCCGTTAAAGCGGAGCGCGCTGATCTTGGGCTGGCTTTCGATGGCGACGGCGATCGCCTGGGCGTCGTCGATGGCGAGGGGAATATCATATGGCCGGATCGGCAGATGATGTTATTCGCGCGTGATGTGC
>JBOIDM010000082.1:0-11173 GCA_050740575.1 Gammaproteobacteria bacterium | reverse complement strand
GGCATACGTTGATGCTACTAAGATGAGCATGAACGCAACGCTCATCCTTGGCAGACAGCAATTCACTCTATGAGGCATGGCCTGCCTCCTAATGTCTCCTTGACCCCATACGCAGTTCGGTGGCGGATCGATTTCTATAAACCATATCGGTTAAGAGCCCTCGTGGTATCTCGAACTTCGAAAAACGGATGGTCTTTTTTGCCATCTTAAACAGCTCGTGAACAAACAGCAATCTCGGAAAGGTTTGCCTGTTTATAAGCCTAGATTCAATAGTAGTTCATTGTTCGGGGGATGCTCTTAAACAGTTGTTTAAAATCGCGCTCGTCGGCTACCTCGTGTACGCGCGTGAGCGCGATGATTATCCGCGGCGCCTCAATGATACGGCAAGTAACGCCGCAGGGCATAGATCGGTTTCTCATACCAATGCCAGATCGCGCTCGCCATGAGGACCGAGAGCACAAAGCCCCCGGCGATAACGCCGATCTGCTGGGGCAGCGGAAGCTGGAAATCGAGGGAGTTGAACAGATTCATGGCAATCAGGTGCACCAGGTAGAGCGTATAGCTCATGGTGCCGAAGTACACGAAGGGTCTGAAGCTTAGCACGCGCACCACGACGTGGGTTTCGGGCATGGCCCACAAGCCCCAGACAAAGAATCCCATACTCAACGCAATCGGCGTCTGGTAGTGCGAGGTCGAGAATTGTAGAAAGCCGCTTTGCCCCAGAGAAAACTCGACGCCGATCAAACCCAGTATCGCGATCACCGAGAGGCTCAAGGTCCAGGGCGGGGAGAACCGCGGCAGGCTTTGTCGATGCTCGAGCCATGAGAATATACATCCCCAGACGAAATATTCCGCGCACACGGGTAAGAGCGTCCCGTAGAACGATTTCGGATAACGCGACATGAACCAGAAACGCGCCGCGATGCTCATGATGAGCACGGAAAATAACATCATGGTCCGATAGCGCGGCGGGGTCATGTAAAGCAGCAGAGGATACACAATGTAAAATTGCTCCTCGACGCTCAAGGACCAGAGATGCATCGATTCATTGCGCCAACCCTGCAAGAACCATTCGTAAAACGCCGCGCTCGGGCTCAGGCTCACGGCGAAGAGTTTGATATTGAAAAGGTAGGCGAGATAGTACGCCGGGTAGGTGAGTGCCTCCATGCCGATCAATAGCAATACCACGAGATAATAGGCTGGGCATATTCTCAGAATTCTTCGGGCATAGAAAACCTTGAGCTTGGTGAGCATGCTCGGGTGATCGGCGGACAAGAGCACGTTGGTGATGAGAAAACCGCTCATCACGAAGAAGACGGGTAACGCATAGCCCAGGTAACCCACGTCAAAGGGGTTCGGTGCGTAATGGGTGGCAAAGACCATCAGGAATAATACAAACCTCAAGCCGTCGAGCTGGTGTTTTCTCATATTGATTTTATTCAAGCCTGCGATACCACGGAGCGACGCCGGAGCATGACCAACAACGCCCATGCGCCGGCGGCGGCCAGGACATGCTTGAGGCTGTGGCCGCTTAACCAACCGCTCAAATGATACATCTCGACGTCGAAATGTTCCGCGACCTTAGCCGCCGCATAGAGGGCGATCAGGATCCAATAGCAGTCATCGCGGGTATAGCGGCTCCGGAAGAGTAGCAGCATCAGCATGCCGGCGACCATGGGATAGAATTGCACGATGCCATACCAGCGTAGATCTCCGCGGCCTTGTTGCTCGGTGTAATCCCACCACGCAACGCTCGCCAGCCCCGCCAGAACCAATGGCCCGAGCAACATCGCGCCCGCACGCGCGTCGATACGCTCGCTGACCATGGCGCTCACCAGTGCCGTGAACGCCAGGGTCATCGGCAACCGATCCCAGAACAGCCGCGCGTTATCCGGTTGTAGGTGGTACCAGGCCGATCCCAACCCGGTGAGCGTGATCCCAAGGAAAAATACGATCCAAGCGCGGCGTTCGCGGTTTGTTGCAAACGCATCGCGCAAGCGCCCGGGGAACAGCAACCGCGCCAATCCGATCGAACCGGCCAGCACGAAGCCGATATTGGTGATCACATCGCCGAAATGCGGGATTTCACAAACGACGCGCCTATCGGCAAAGTTATGATAGTTGGGATCCTGCGGGATCGGGTCGAGAAACAGCACCGCGATTG
Source organism: Gammaproteobacteria bacterium (assembly GCA_050740575.1). Taxonomy (GTDB): domain Bacteria; phylum Pseudomonadota; class Gammaproteobacteria; order JACCXJ01; family JACCXJ01; genus USCg-Taylor. The sequence goes on along the minus strand of JBOIDM010000082.1, from coordinate 9,009 downwards.
ACGCCGCAACGCCAGGCATGAGCACAGCCGCAATTCGCCAGCGTGACATCTACGCCTGGCCGGCGTAAATCAGCGTGCTGCCGAAAACTCCGGCACGGGCCCGTCCATCCCGGATAGCAAGAAGATGGGCGTGCCGGTCCGTCGTGTGGTGAGTGCAGGGTGGGCCGCCCAAGGCGATGTTCCGGGCATCAAACTCAGTCGTTTTGGTACCCGCGTTCACGGTTGCATTATAACACCCACACCGCACACCGGCTGTGGCCTGAGAAGGCAAAACCCCCGGGCTGACCGTTACTCCGCGAACGCCCTAAGTTCGTCGGTTGCGTTCACTATCCCCAGTAGGTGACATACGGCTGTTTGGATGTTTCGCGGGCGATCTCGATGGAGTTCTCCTCTAGCCGTTACGACAGCTCGCATCGGACAGATCGAAGCCTTGGGCGGATGGGTTAAACTAGGGCGCGTACAAATTCCACCGATGGCCGGGTAGATGCTAAAAGGGTTAACTAACATGTCTGAGACAAAATTACGGGAACATCTCGAAAGGTTGAGGGAAGAAGTGAACGATCTCGGTGCGGGGAAACCGGAATCGATAGAGCGGCTAAACCGGCTTATCACGGACGTCGAAGGTCAATTGGAAAATCGAAGTGACCAAGCCGGGCATGAGGATCTCGTCGCCAATGTGCAAGGGGCAATCCGGCATTTCGAGGTCGAGCATCCTCGGGCGACGGCGATTTTGAACGACATCATGGTCGCCCTTGGCAATATCGGGATTTGAGAGCTTGTGAATGAATCTACTGCGCAGCCCGCCCGCATGGCATGCGTTCAACGTATCACGCTCTACCCGATCAAGTCACTCGACGGCGTCTCGGTCAGTCAGGCGCACATCGCCCCGGGCGGGAGCCTGGAACATGATCGCGCCTTTGCCATCGTGGATGCCCAAGGCAAATTCGTAAACGGCAAGCGCCTCGCCGAAGTGCATCGGCTGCGTGCGCGCTTCGATCTGGACACGCACACGGTCACGCTCGCAGATTCAGGAACTCTCGCGCCGCGGCGCTTTCGGCTCGACCGCGATCTCCAATCGATGGCGGCATGGCTCGGCGAATTTTTTGGCTTTCCGGTCGCGATCCGGCAAGACTCGCGGGCCGGCTTCCCCGACGACACGAACGCCTCGGGACCGACCGTGATCAGCGCGGCGACGCTGGCCGCGGTCAGCGCCTGGTTCCCCGGCGCCGCACCCGAAAGTATGCGGCTTCGATTCAGGGCCAATCTCGAGCTCGACGGTGTCCCGGCATTCTGGGAAGACCGTTTGTTCGGGGAACCCGGCACGCTAGTGGACTTCAACGTCGGGGAGGTCGCTTTCGAGGGCGTCAATCCCTGCCAGCGCTGTGTCGTACCGGCGCGCGATCCGCAAAGCGGGACAGAGGAAGCGGGTTTCCAGAAAACCCTGGCTATGAGACGCGAACAGACCTTACCCGACTGGGCGGCCCGCTCGCGGTTCAATCACTACTACCGCCTCGCCGTCAATACTCGGATCCCGGCCTCTGAAGCCGGCAAGACCCTCCGGGTCGGGGATGAAGTCACGATCCTCGGAGTACGCCGCGCGAATGACGAGTAGGAAACCGCATACGCGCGGGTGGGCGCGTTTTGTTCAACGGTCATCAAGTGAGCATCTAGCCCAGGGGTAGCTTAGGCGCCGCGCCGACGAGATTGCTGGTCACGCACTCGGCCGCCATGCCGCGGCCGCGATCATCGACAACCCGCAGGACCAAGGAAGGATCGCATTGATACCCGAGGGTGGAATCGATCAAGGCCAAACCGATCGGCCGCGGCACCTCGGCTTCCATCGCATTTTCCTCGCCGTCCGATGTCCGGGAATACGGCGCCACGGTCCCCGAGCTCACATAACCCAGCATTTCATCGCCGCGGAATACTTTCGACCCGGCCCTGAAGGGCCGCTTGTCGGTACGGTTCATGATCGGCCGCACCAAGCGCTTTAACATACGGTCCTCAAGCGGCGTGTGCAACTCGCCACGCTTGATCAACTGCAGCTCTTTTCTCTGATCGTCCAACCGCGCCTGGCCGATGTAATCATGCCGGTCGGGAACGCGGACGGCAAAGCTCGCGAATGTGTTCGCGAAAATCGGGATGTCATTGCCGTCGTGATCGCGGCCCAGTTCGTGACCGTAAAGCGGCAGTCCGGCTTCGATTCGAAGCGTATCGCGCGCGCCCAAGCCCGCGGGGATGGCGCCTGAGCTGACTAGCCTTTCCCAAAGCACCGAGAGATATTCCGACTTCGGAAACAATTCAAAACCGAGCGTCTCGCCCGTATACCCGGTACGCGCGATGAGCAGCGTTTGTCCCTCGACCCTCGCGGCGCGGCAGCAATTTCTCTTGCTTTCCGGCAGTGCTTCCCTGCCGACGACGGACTCAAGAATCGCGGCAGAAGCGGGGCCTTGGACAGCGACCATGGCCAACTCCGCGCTCACATCCGAGAGTTCGGCTCCCGCACATTTATGGCTCTGTAGCCATAGCCAGTCTTTGTCACGGTTGGACGCATTGACGACGAGGAGAAATTCCCCCCGCGCCAGCTTATACAGGTAGGCGTCATCGATCGCGCCGCCCTGCTCATTGGCGAGAAAGGTGTATTGCGCTTGAAACAATCCGAGGGCCCGCGCGTTATTCGTCAGCACCGTAAGCGCAAAATCCTCGGCCGCCTCTCCCTCGATCTTGAACCGCCCCATATGAGAGACATCGAAAAGGCCTGCACGCCGGCGCGTGGCGAGATGCTCCTGCAGAATACCGTTTTGGTAATTCAGCGGCATCGTCCACCCCTCGAATTCGACCATTCTGGCGCCGTGGGCGGCGTGCCAGGAAAAGAGCGGCGTTCGGCGGGCCGTAGGTGCTGCGTTCGACATGACTTCCAACTCGCTTGTTACCCGTGGCTCGAATTGTACCGGCCGCGCCACGTATTCCCTAGTGCATCCAATCGGCGCCTAGGAGAGGCAGCAATCGTAACGAGCACGCCTTCCCGCGAGGCGCGCGCCACCTATAGCCCGACAATTCCCTAATTCTGGACCGAGATAGCGCGTGTTTGACAGCTAATAGATTCGGTCGTACCTTCCCTTTTGGAGAAAAAGAGCTTTTGAAACTCTTATTCCCCTCTACTGCTTAGTGCACAACATCGGCAAGATCCACCGTTTGGCGGAGGTGCAACGGTCTATATCCAGAGCCGCGTGACGCCATGGGCCGAGCTATGTCAATCCTTCGCACGGAGGGCGCACGGACCTTGTGGTTCAGGGATCTTGGTCAGCTGGGCTACCGGCGCGTAGCACTGCGCGAGTGCATGCTCAACGAGCCTTTTCCGCGTATGGCCGCTCGGCTCCCGTTAACGGTCGGGCTAAGACAAAATAAATACAATATGATAATACAGTTATGTTGTTGATGATCGACAATTACGATTCGTTCACCTACAACCTGGTGCAATACCTCGGTGAGTTGGGGGCGGACGTACGGGTATACCGCAACGACCAAATCGGCATCCGGGAAATCGAGGCGCTGGCGCCCGATCATATCGTGATCTCACCGGGACCGTGCACGCCGAACGAGGCGGGTGTCTCCATCGACGTCATCACCTACTTCTGCGCCAAGGTCCCCATGTTAGGGGTCTGTCTGGGCCACCAGGCGATCGGGCAAGCCTTCGGGGGGCGGATCGTGCATGCGCGCGAGATCATGCATGGCAAGACATCGCTGATCCGGCATCGCAGCACCGACCTCTTCCGAGGCTTGGAAAATCCCTTTCAAGCGACCCGCTACCATTCGCTGGTCATTGCAGAAGACAGCTTGCCGGACTGCTTGGAGATCACCGCGTGGACCGAAACGCCGAGCGGTGAAAGGGACGAGATCATGGGGATCCGGCATCGCGAACACCCATTGCTCGGCGTGCAGTTTCATCCCGAGTCGATCATGACCCATCACGGCCATGATCTGCTCCGAAACTTTTTGACCCCGTCCTGATGCGGCCGGTGCGAGCACGTTTCGAGCAGGTACAGGATGGGGTATCCTACGGCGGTGGCTGTGTTTCCGATTACGATCCGGCGTTACGTTTTTTCCGCGGGCCGCCGTCTGGCCCAGCCCTATGGGCGTGGCGTCGGCAATAGGTCTCTAGGCCTTCTGCGAGCGACAAAACGAGCATCCGCTGATACACCGGGTTCCGCAGAAGGATCTCCTCGTCACGATTCACGATAACTCCATTCTCTACCAGGACCGCGGGCATCGTCGCGGTCCGCAGGACCGCCAGGTCATCGAACCGGTAGATGCCTAGGTATGCATCCAGAAGCAAGCGACTTTCGCCTTTGATCTTCTCCGCATGATGGAGGGTCGGGGTAAACCGGTTGCGGCGGAACTCCGTCCCTAGGGAGCGCGCCAATGCTACGCTCTGCTCCCTCGAACGGTTCTTATATGAGACAAAAAGCGAATAGCCGGCGAACCGATCGCTGTACTGGCCTTCCACGCCATCGTAAGTCCAACTGGCCAGATAATGCGGCTGCACCGAGTCATGATGGACGGACAAAAAGACGTCCGCACCCCGGCTGGCCGCGAAGCTTGTCCGATCCCGGAGCGAAATATCTGCACCCCGGTCATTGATGAGAAACGCCTGGGTGAAACCGCGCTCCAGGAGCTCCTGGTGTAAGCGCACCGCCACGGTTCGGTTGAAGTAGAACTCCGCCACGCCTCGCGCGCTTAGAGCACCTGGGTTGCGCAGCGTGTGCCCCACATCGATCGCGATCGCGAATGCTTTCTTGCCACAGGCGGCATGGGAACACGAGGAAATTAGGGAAAGCGGGACCAGCAGCCAGAGCCATCGTCGATGCCTCATGGCAACCGCTTACGCTTCGTGACTCTCTGCTTTTCAGCAATGATCTTGATCTCGTCGTCGATCGCGCGCACGGTTAAGGTATTAATGGCGGTCCCGGACACCATCGCTCCGCGCGCCGGGTTGCGCCCGAAGAACCGCACGTTGAATGTGAGTTGCTTTTCGTTCTTGGCCCCCATGTCCGCAACGGCTATCGTGCCGACACGCTCGTAGCGGACCTCTTCCCAGCGGCGGCAGTACCGATCCTTGTCTTGAAAAATGAAGTCCTTAGGCACGATCCCGGCCCCAAAATAATCCACCGATTCCGCGTACAATCCCAAGATCTCCACTGGCTTGCAGCGATTCAAAACCCCGAGATAGCTCTGGACAAAGGTTTCCAGATCTCCAGGGGAGATCGGGGGAGGGCGTACCTCAGCGGGTGCGGGGCGCCCGACGTTCAGGGCCAGCGGCGCGGGCTTTTCTTCCGCCGCGGTCGTCTCGTGTGGCAGAACCAGGGGCGTAGCGCGGGTTTCCGGGCTGACCGACTTGCCGCCGGAAGGCATCGCTTCCCCCTGCACGACGGACGGATCCTTGCCCTTAAAAATGCCCGCCTGATGAAGCGCCAACACCAGACCAGACACCGCAGTCAGGAGACCCGCTACCGCCGTGATAACCCCCGGGAGAGTGAGCCACCAGCTATGACCATTGCTGTTTTCCGACATAAGAACCTTCGGCTTTATCCGTACTGTCCGACTAATGGTACCGCCAAGCAGACCGGGCCACTAGACGGATCGTAAGAAAACGCATCGGGGCGCCCTGCATCAGCGAACCAAATAATCCCCCGCTATGCCTACAAAGATCACCCCTCCGTACCAGCCATTGTTGATGAACGCCTTAAAGCACCCGCTGCGGTCCCTATGCCGAATCAGGATTTGCTGGTACACCGCCAGGCCTCCCGCCACCGCGAGCCCCGCGTAATAGAACCATCCCAGCCCCGCCTCTTTACCCACGATCAGCATCGTGATCAGCATGAGTCCCTGGACCATACCGATGATCAAGCGGTCAGCCTCGGCGAACAGGATCGCGGTGGACTTAACCCCAATGCGCAGATCGTCTTCGCGGTCGACCATCGCGTACATCGTATCGTAAGCTCCCGACCAGAGTAGGTTCGCGATCAAGAGCAGCCAGCCGACCTTGGGCACGCTCCCCGTTTGCGCCGCGAACGCCATCGGCACGGCCCACCCGAAAGCGAGGCCGAGATGCACCTGGGGAAGATACGTATAGCGTTTGGTAAAGGGGTAGGTCGCCGCGAGCAGCGCGCCGGCGAAAGCCAAGCGCACGGTCAAGGTATTCATCAACATGACCAGCAGGAAAGCCATCAAGAGCAAGGCGCAAAATAGCGCGATGGCCTCGCTCGGGCTGACCGCCCCGGTCACCAATGGCCGGTTGCGCGTGCGCTCGACCCGTGCATCGAAGCCCCGGTCGGCGTAGTCGTTGATCACGCATCCCGCCGAGCGCATCAGGATCACTCCGAGCACGAACACCACGAGGACTCCGGGATCGGGCCGGGCCTGACCGGCGATCCAGAGCGCCCACAGTGTCGGCCACAAGAGCAATAAAATCCCGATGGGCTTATCGAGACGCATGAGACGTCCGTACTGCAGCGACCGATCCTCGATCAGCGGCCAGCGCGGGTGCGCGGTGGCGCGCCGCAGCCACTTTGAAACTAGCGTTCGGGGACCATCGAAGACGGACATAGATCCATGATCGCATCGATCTCGATCGGCGCCCCCCGAGGCAATGCCGCGACGCCCACGACGGCTCTCGCCGGGTATGGCTCATGGAAATAACTCGCCATGACCTCGTTGACCAGCGGGAAATGGCTTAAATCGGTGAGGTATACATTCAGCTTAACGACATCCGCGAGTGTCCCGCCCGCACCTTCGGCCACGGCTTGGAGGTTTTGGAACGTGCGCACGATCTGGGACCGCATCTCCCCCTCGACCATCTGCATACTGGCGGGATCGAGCGGGATCTGGCCGGATAAATAGACGGTTTGTGCCGCGCGCACCGCTTGCGAGTACGTGCCGATCGCTTGCGGCGCTTGGTCAGTGGAAACAATAGTGCGTGCCATGGTTTTTGTCTTATGATTTAAATATTCCCCGCTACGTACGCAAGCGGATCACCCGCGTCACCGGTTCCAGGCGCCGGATAGCCCTCATGACGCGTGCCAAGTGCAGGCGATCGCGCACCTCGACGGTGAGCGTCAATGCGGCGATCCGATCCTCGCGTTCATTCATCCCCACAAACTCGATATTGGCGCCTTCGGCGGCAATCGCGGCGGCGATCGTCGCAAGCGCCCCGCGCTGGTTGGTCGCTTCCAAACGGATCCCCGCCGGAAACTCGCCCTTCACATCCGAACCCCATTCCACGTCGATCCATTTCTCGGGATGATTTCGGTATTCAGCGAGATTTTTACACGATTGCCGGTGGATCACGATCCCCCGCCCGGACGACACATACCCGAGGACGGAATCTCCCGGAATGGGATAACAGCATTTCGGAAACGAGACCACCATGCCTTCGGTGCCTTTAATGGCGAGCGGCGCGGCGTGTGCGACCAGGGCATTGCGCGCACCGTCTTCGGCGGTAACCGGGATCAGGTAACGCGCGACGATGGGCGCCATGCGTTTGCCGAGCCCGATCTCCTCGAGCATTGTGTCGAGGTTCTCGATCTTGCATTCTTTGAGGGCAGCATCCAAGCGTTCGCGCGGTAGGGCATTGAGATCGAATCCAAGTTGTTGCAGCTCGCGATCCAGCATCCGCTGACCGAGACCCCGCGCCTCATCGCGCTGCAGGTTCTTAAGAAAATGGCGGATATTCGCCCGCGCCTTGGCCGTAATGACGAAGTTGAGCCAAGCCGGACTCGGACAGGCGCCGGGGGCCGTAATGATCTCCACGGTCTGGCCGTTGGTCAATGCCGTGCGCAGCGGCACCAGACGTCGATCGATGCGCGCGGCCACGCACCGGTTCCCGATATCAGTGTGCACAGCGTAGGCGAGATCGACCGCCGTGGCGCCGCGCGGCAACTTTAGAATGTCACCCTTGGGCGTGAACACGTAGATTTCGTCCGGGAAGAGATCAATCTTCACGTTTTCAAGGAATTCTTCGGAATTCCCGGCCTGGCTCTGGATCTCGAGGATCGTGCGCAACCATTCCCGCGCGCGTCTTTGTGCGGTATTGCTGGCGCTGTCGCCGCTTTTATAAAGCCAATGCGCCGCGATTCCGTGTTCGGCCACGGCTTCCATTTCCTTGGTGCGGATCTGCACCTCGATCGGGAGCCCATGCGGGCCGAATAAGATCGTGTGCAGCGATTGATAACCGTTGGCCTTGGGAATCGCGATATAGTCCTTGAAGCGTCCCGGCACCGGTTTGAACAGGTGGTGCACGATGCCGAGTACGCGATACGCGGCGTCCACGGTATCGACGACGATGCGGCAGGCGTACACGTCCAAAACTTCCGAGAACGGCAGCCGCTTGGCCTGCATCTTCTTGTAGATGCTGTAGAGGTGTTTTTCGCGTCCGGTGACTTCCGCGGGGAGGTCTTCCTGTCTTAGACGCCGCACGATGGAGTTTTTGATTTGTGCCATCAGTTCCTTGCGATTCCCCCGGGATTGCTTGATGGCGTTCGACAGGATCCGGTGGCGGTTCGGGTACAGGGCCGCGAATCCGAGATCCTCGAGCTCGCGGCGCAGCGCGTTGATGCCAAGCCGTTGCGCGATGGGGGCATAAATGTCCAGGGTCTCGCGCGCGACCAGCCGGCGTTTCTCCTGCTGTAACGCGCCGAGCGTGCGCATGTTGTGGAGCCGGTCCGCCAGTTTTACCAGGATAACCCGGATGTCATGGGTCATCGCCATCAACATCTTGCGGAAGTTCTCCGCTTGCGCCTCGGCGTAAGTCTCGAACTCCATTTGCGTGAGCTTGCTCACCCCGTCGACGAGCTTGGCCACCTCGTCACCGAACTCGTGGCTGATCTGCTGCTTTTCCGTGGCCGTATCCTCTATAACATCGTGTAGGATGGCGGCGGCCAAGGTTTCATAATCCATCCGCATCCCGAGCAGGATGCGGGCGACGGCGAGGGGATGCTCGATGTACGGCTC
>JBOIDM010000081.1:0-6192 GCA_050740575.1 Gammaproteobacteria bacterium | reverse complement strand
CCAGATCGTCGACAGCGACGATCAGTTGCGGCTAATCCGGCGCGCTATCCGTCACCTCGAACTGGACGAATCGCTTTGGGTCCCGCGCGAGGCGCAGTGGTTTATCAATGCGCGCAAGGAAGAGGGGTTGCGCGCGCAACACCTCGATGGCGTGGCGGACCCGCACGCTCAGACCCTCATTAAGATCTACCGTGCGTATGAGGAACGCTGTGCCGGGTCGGGCCTAGTGGATTTTGGGGAGCTTCTGCTTCGGGCGCATGAGCTATGGCGCCACCACCCCGAAATCCTCGCGCATTATCGGCAACGCTTCCCATATGTGCTCGTGGATGAGTTTCAGGATACCAATGCCATCCAATACGCGTGGCTGCGGCAACTGACCGGAACGACCGGCAGGCTTTTCGTCGTCGGCGACGATGATCAGTCCATTTATGGCTGGCGCGGCGCGCGTGTCGAGCATATGCAAAGGTTTCAGAAGGATTTTGAGTCCGTGCGCCTGGTACGCTTGGAGCAAAACTACCGCTCGACCGCGACCATACTGAAAACCGCAAACGCGGTGATCGCGAATAACTCGTCCCGGCTCGGCAAGGAGCTTTGGACTGATGGCGCCGCCGGTGAGCCCGTCATCCTATTTACCGCCTTCAATGAGCAAGAGGAAGCGCGTTATTGCGTTGAGCGTATCAAGGGTTGGCAGGAAGCTGGCCGTCGTTATGACGATCACGCGATCCTTTATCGCACCAGCGCCCAGTCCCGGGTTTTCGAAGAGGCCTTGCGGCAGAGCGAGATCCCGTATCGGGTCTACGGGGGCTTCCGGTTCTACGAGCGCGCGGAGATCAAGGATGTGCTCGCCTACCTGCGCTTGATCGCTTGGCGTGAGGACGACGCCGCATTTGAGCGGGTGGTGAACACGCCCAATCGAGGCATCGGCCAACGCAGCCTGGATATTATCCGGGATGCGGCCAAGGGCGCCGGAATGCCACTTTGGCGGGCGGCGCAAGCCGCGATCGGAGGCGGGGCTCTCGGGGCGCGTGGCGCCGCCGCTATGGGTCGCTTTTTGAGTTTAATAGACGACTTATCAGCCGGTGCGACGGGTACGCCTCTCGGCACCCTGGTAAAAACGGTCATCACCGAATCCGGCCTCGAGGATCATTACCGTAAGGAAAAAACTGCGGGCGAAATCGATCGGCTGGAGAATCTTGAAGAGCTTGTGCGCGCGGCCGGCGACTATATCGCGGTGTTGGAGGAAGGCGCCGATCCATTGACGGAGTTTCTTGCGCTTGCGGCTCTCGAAGCCGGTGAGGGGCAGGCCAACGACTACGAGGACAGCGTACACCTGATGACCTTGCACTCCGCCAAAGGCCTGGAGTTTCGCAACGTGTTTCTGGTGGGTTTAGAAGAGGGCCTGTTTCCGCACCAGCGTAGTAGCGATGATCTGCTCCAACTAGAAGAAGAGCGGCGTCTCTGCTATGTGGGGCTGACCCGCGCCAAGGAAAAACTCATCATTACTCACGCCGAAACCCGCCGCCTGCATGGAATGGAACACCGCCCGCAACCGTCGCGATTTATCGCGGAAATGCCCGCGGAACTGATTGCCGAAGCGCGCATGAGGACCGTGACTATGCCCGTGCGGGTTCGAGGTCCTGAGGTCGCCGCGTCGTTTCGACTCGGCCAGAGGGTAATGCATGCCAAGTTTGGCGAAGGCATCGTCCTGCGGCTCGAAGGCGAGGGCCAGTATTCCCGCGTACAGGTTAATTTCGCGCAGGCCGGCGCGAAGTGGCTTGTGGCTTCCTATGCTGGATTACGCCCGGGATAACGAAGCTATCGGCTTTGGTCCACCATATAAATCACGGCCGCCTTAACGTCCGCGTCCGTCAGGTCGTCACGCCCGCCTTTTGGCGGCATCATTCCGCCCGGGCCCTGAAATCCTTGAATCGCGTGCGCGACTAAGGTCTCCATGCCTTGGGCGATGCGTGGTTCCCAGGCGGCCTTATCGCCGAGCTTTGGCGCTCCCGCGAGCCCGCTGGTATGACACGCGAAACAGGAACCGTCGTAGACTGCCTTACCCTTGTCGTCGTGGGAGGCGCTTTCCGCACCGGACACAGGAGCGTTCTCGGCAAGCGCCGGTGCTGACCCGCTCTCCGCCGGTTGCGCCGAAGGCACCTGTTCGGAGGCGGCGCTCGAGGCCACGGGCTCAGTCGCGGGGGCGACCTCGACCTGCCCGACTGGCGCGATACGCTCGGCGATCTCCTGTTTGTCTTCCTCGGTCGGCTCGTCGTCGCCGATAGCATTGGAAAAGTACATAAGGACGACGGAGAATACGACCAGCGCGCCAAGCACGCCGATTAGAGTTCTGATGAAATTCGCGTCTTCATCGCCGGTCATTGACTGTTCCCTCCGTTGCTAAGGAAATAGTGGTATAGTTTTAATTGGTTCATTATAAGGCGAAATCCCGTACGTAGACGATAAGTTCTACGGTCCGTGATAATTCAGCCCGCGTCGTATACTGCCTTATTGCTTAACCCATACCCGCGCCCTTAGCTCAGCTGGATAGAGCGTTGGCCTCCGGAGCCAAAGGTCAGAGGTTCGAATCCTCTAGGGCGCGCCATCTTGTTTTCACCCCCTGAATATTTCGCTAACAGCATGAAGGGAAAAGGTGTTTTTGCGGTTCGAAATCCTTCGCTCTTTTGTCTTCCAGACGCTCCGGCGATTCACGGCCATGGAATTGCCCGAGGCTAATCCCGATTTTCTGGAGGCTGTTAAACGGATATTTTCCGTCACGCAATCTGAGGCGTACTTCACGCACCTTGGTCAATATGTGCCCGCCTATAAAACGCGAAAGCGCTATTGGGAAGCAGTGTTCCGCAGACTACGACAGCAGAAGGACTATGCCATCCGGCGATTTCCGCAAGTAGCCGGTGAGCGGTTTTACCGCGATCTGAGATATATGCTTCGGCGCGATCTTTGTGATCGGCTCCCCGTCTCTGGCGGTGTAGTACATTGAATCGCTGTACTACATCCAGGCACCTTCCGCACTACAACGCTATCTTGCCAAAGGGGGCTTCAAGCGCCGCCCCCTGTTGGATACCCCCGCTTTATGTCACCGTCGGCATTGAGCCTAGCCGGTGACATACAATCGTATCGCCGATTGACCACTCGCAGGTCTTGGAGAGTTGCCTTTTCCACCTGCACCGAACCATGCACGAACGGCAGCCGGACGACCAGTTGCTCGCATTCCTAGAAGCGCTCTGATTATGCCGGCATGCCGCGCCAATAGTTCAGCGCAAGCAGAGGCCTGAAACGTCGGCGCGGCATAATCCGAACCCCGGCATAATGCACCTTATGCCGATATCGGCATAAGACGCACTGGACGCGCTATTTCTCACGCCTCGACCGCGACCTCGGGCGCAAGGCTTTCGGCGATGACGGCTACGCTAGAGAGGAACTCGTCGCGGAACTCGGCAGCGCCTTCCTGGCCGCAGATCTCGGGATCGCTCTGGAGCCGCGCGCCGATCACGCCGCCTACATCGAAAGCTGGCTCAAGGTCCTTAAGGCAGACAAGCGGGCGATCTTCCAGGCCGCCGCTCACGCGCAGCGCGCCGCCGACTTCCTGCACGGCTTGCAGGGTTTGGCCGCGCCAGCTGCCGATTAAGGCGGCTTTTGCCCCCGCTTCGGCGGGGGCTTTTACTGGGTTTACACCCGGTTAAGGGATCAACGCCCGAACGTCAGGGATGATGTTCGAGAAATCATGAATTGATCTCTTACCTGTAAAAATACCCACATATACCCAAAGAACACCGTCCGGCATCCAAGCGCGCTCACTGAGTCTAATGAACACGCAACGGCTTGTCTCATCCTCCGTTTCGTTCGGTAAGTAGTCGTTTCCAGGACACTTTTTTGCTTGCATACTAAGTACCATATATGGTACATATAAATATGGTCCAGTCTCCGAAACGAGTCCCCGCCCGGTTTTACCTGACCTCTTCGGGCGCGGAGCCCGTACGGGCATGGCTCAAGGATCTCAACGCGGAGGACCGCAAGATCCTCGGCGACGATTTGCGGACGCTGGAATATGGCTGGCCTATCGGGATGCCGCTTTGCCGGTCGATAGCATCGCATAAAGGTCTGTGGGAAGTTCGCAGCAGCTTACCCCACCGGCGAGAAGCCAGGATACTGTTTTGTGTCGCCGGAAACTGCCTGGTTCTGCTGCACGGTTTTATCAAGAAGGCCCAGAAAACGCCCAAGGCCGATCTGGACCTCGCCGCAAGGCGAATGAAGGAGGTGTTGAAATGAAACGTAAGTCCAGAATAGGGTCTTCGCTGGAAGATTTCCTGACCGAAGACGGGCGGCTTGACGACGCCACCGATACCGCCATCAAGCGTGTTCTCGCCTGGCAATTGGAACAGGTCATGAAGGATCAAGCGATCTCCAAAGCGGAAATGGCGCGTCGGATGCGTACCAGCCGATCCCAGCTTGACCGGCTGCTTGATCCCGACGATCACATGGCCGTGACGCTTGAGACGATGCAGCGTGCAGCGTCTGTGCTCGGCAAACGGGTCACGGTTGATCTGGTTGATGCTCCCAAAGCTTGAGAGGGACGGGCCGTGAATCTCGCGGATTTCAGGATCGGGTATATCCCCCTCGACGCAACCGAATTACCTATTAGGTTGCAAGGAAGCTTTCAGGAATCTGATGATTACCCCGCGTCCCCGCTCTAGCATGTGCGGTAGAACGACCCGCGCCGCATAGAGCATACCCTTCACATTGACATCAACGACGGAGTCGATACTCGCCGGCTCCTCCTCGGCAAAACGTCCGACTGAGGCCCGGCCAGCATTGTTGACCAGCACATCCACAGTCCCAAAGCGATCGATCACCCGGTCGACGAATTCCTGGACGGGCCCGATGGAGCGCACGTCGGCCACGACGGTCTCCACCTCGCCCAGCCCCTCGAGTGCCTTGCGGGCCTCAAGCAGCCGCTCTGGATCGAACCCACAGATCCCGACCCGCGCTCCCTGCTCGAGGAACGCACGCGCAGTAGCGAGCCCAATGCCACGGGAGCCTCCGGTAACGATAACTACCTGAGCCGCGCGATCCCCGTGTGGATTCTTAAACCGCATCGGCTTGTTACCTTTTCACCATAGCTGCATTTGAGCTTCGCGCCGGCCATCCAGTCAATCCACAACAGGCCCTAAGCCGTTGTTCAAGAAATGTTGAACTTCACTGTACGCAGCTATCAGCGCACCAATCCCAATCAAAGAAAAAAGACCGGCGATCATCACCCGACGGAGTTCGTATTCTCGGATGGGTTCTGTCAACTCAAGTGGCGATCGTCCATAATCCTGGCATGAACCGTCAATCAAGCTCGAGATCATCAGCTAAGCAGTGTTGCTCTACCATCGGTTCACGCTGGGCTGTAGAGACATCGAAGATCTGCTGGCTGCACGAGGGGTCAGTGTTACGTATGAAGCCATTCGACGGTGCATGAAGTTCGGTCCGAACTATGCTGACCAGCTTCGCAAGCGCCAAGGGCGATTGGGGGACACGTGGTACATGACCAGGACCGCTACTCGAACAATCGCGCAGAAGCGTCACACCGGCACACTCGACAGCTATGGCAACCTCGTGTCGAGGATCCTTGCGCTATTACCCGAACATGCCCTTGGCAGCACAACACCGAGCGTTACGGAATCGCAGTAGATGGGTATCCATGCACCAGACTGACGCCCTGTCTGTCGCGCCGGGACGCTTTTGGCGTCTTGGATTGAGCGCTGTGGGCGTGGCGCTAGCGCTGGGCTCGGTGCTTTGCGTCTACACCGGTGCCTTAGTCGATGGTGTTCAGCCTTGGTTGCTGGGGGCTCTCGCTGGCCTATTTTGGGCGTTTGCCTTAGGTGACCGCTGGTCGCCTATCGCTGTGCCGGTCGCGGCGGCGATCGTCACCGGCTTATTCAGTGCCTCCGTCAGTCCGGAGGCAAAGCTATGGCAGGCTCCCGCCTCCTGGGCTGAGTTAACTGTGCTGACTCCGCAGGGGGCGGTGTTAGGCTGTCTCTTGTATTTCAGCGTTGCGCTGCGGTGCATGGTCCGCTTCGGGCGGTCGCTGTCACTCATCGCCAATCTCTCGCTGCTCGCCACACCTTATCTCTTCAATCTGCTGCTGGTGCTGGCCGCTCACGGTATCACGCTTGGGCTGGGACGTAC
>JBOIDM010000080.1:0-4171 GCA_050740575.1 Gammaproteobacteria bacterium | reverse complement strand
CACAGCGAGGCTGGCCTTGACTATCCCCGCCGCCTGTTCCTGTTGGATCCGCTGGTAGATCTCTTCTCGATGCACGGCGATTTCCTTGGGTGCGTTCACGCCTATACGGACTTGGTTCCCCTTCACTCCGAGCACCGTTACAGTGACGTTGTCGCCAATCATCAATGACTCGCCGACTCTCCTAGTCAGTATCAGCATCTCCTGCCTCCATTATTACTAGCGTACTTGACGCCTGAGAAATTGTGCTTTGTTCCCCGCCTTAAAAGCAAAGGGCTCCTGCCCTAGAGCAATCA
The DNA here is from genome assembly GCA_050740575.1 of Gammaproteobacteria bacterium. Lineage (GTDB taxonomy): Bacteria > Pseudomonadota > Gammaproteobacteria > JACCXJ01 > JACCXJ01 > USCg-Taylor. The sequence goes on along the minus strand of JBOIDM010000080.1, from coordinate 3,878 downwards.
GTTTAACCCGTGCAGACGCTAAATGCGAGATGCGTTGCTGAGCTTTTTAACGCTTAGGAGGAACTTTTTTCCATACCGAACGCGCTGTGTAAGGTCCGAACGCCAAGCTCTAGATATTTCTCATCAACCACGACGGAAATTTTGATCTCGGAGGTTGAAATCATGCGGATATTGATGCCCTCCTCGGCCAAGGCCCGAAACATCTTGGAGGCGATCCCGGCGTGCGAACGCATGCCCACGCCCACCACCGATATCTTCACGATCTTGTTATCCCCCTCAACGCCACGCGCCGACAAATCCCGGGCGACTCTTCCGAGTGACTCCAATGCCCTGTCATAGTCGTTGCGATGCACCGTAAAGGTGAAATCCGTGGTCCCATCCGCTCCGACGTTTTGAACGATCATGTCGACTTCGATATTTGCGTCGGAGATCGGGCCCAGAATGCGCGCGGCGATCCCAGGCTTGTCGGGCACACCGAGGACCGTGAGCTTAGCTTCGTCACGATTGACGGTAATTCCGGACAGTAGGGGCTGTTCCATAGACGCATCCTCAGGAGCGATGAGCGTTCCGCCGCCCTCCGCGAACGAGGAGAGCACACGCAGCGGCACGTTGTATTTACTTGCGAACTCCACCGAGCGGATTTGCAGGATCTTGGCACCGAGGCTCGCCATCTCCAGCATTTCCTCGTAAGTGAGGCGATCGAGGCGGCGCGCCTCGGGCACGATGCGCGGGTCGGTGGTATAGACCCCATCCACATCGGTATAGATTTGACATTCGTCGGCCTTGAGCGCGGCGGCTAACGCCACCGCCGTCGTATCGGATCCCCCGCGCCCCAGGGTGGTGATATTTCCCTGCTCATCCACGCCCTGAAATCCCGCCACCACCACAATCATACCGGTGTCGAGATCCTGGCGCACGCGTTGACCGTCGATATCAAGAATGCGGGCCTTGTTATGAGCGCTATCCGTCAGGATGTGCACTTGCGCACCGGTATAGGAGCGGGCGCGCTGCCCGGACGCTTCCAAGGCCATGCACAGGAGCGCAATCGTCACCTGCTCGCCCGTGGCCAGCAACACGTCGAGCTCCCTCGGGTTCGGTCGCGGACTGATGTTTTTCGCCAGTGTAATGAGGCGATCCGTCTCGCCGCTCATCGCCGAGACCACCACGACCACCTGATCACCGGCCCGGTGCGCCGCGCTAGCCTTATCCGCAACGGCGCGGATGCGTTCTACGCTACCGACGGAGGTCCCCCCGAACTTTTGTACGATTAATGGCATATCCGCCGCAATAACCGGCCGATTTAGCCGAAGATCGAAGGAACTGGCCTCACGGCGAGATGCGGTCTCGAACCCAATCGCCCACCGTGGCAAGCGCGGCTTTTAATTTGCCCGGCTCACTGCCGCCAGCCTGAGCGAAGTCAGGCCGTCCCCCGCCCTTGCCGCCGACCTGTTGAGCGACGAAATTCACGAGATCGCCGGCTTTCACCTGCCGGACTAGATCTTTGGTCACGCCGGCCACCAGGACTACCTTTCCCGACTCCACGCTTGCGAGCACGATGACCGCATGCGCGAGCTTATCCTTCAAGCGGTCCATGGCCGCGCGCAGGGACGCGGGATCGGCATCATCGATGCTCTCCGCGAGCACCTTGACGCCGGCGATGTCCACCGCCGCTTCGGAAAGATCGCGTCCGCTGCTGAGCCTGGCGCGAAGCTGCTGATTCTGTTTTTCTTCGTGCTTGAGCTTCTGCAACAACTGCTCTATTCGTTCGCCAAGCTGCTCGCGCGGCGCTTTCAAGAGATCCGCGATCTGCTGCACTTGCCGGTCCTTCTCGGCCACCCAGGCGAGCGCCCCCTCCCCCGTCTGGGCCTCGATGCGGCGAACTCCGGCCGCAACCCCAGTCTCCGACACGATCTTGAATAAACCGATGTCACCGCTACGCCGCACATGCGTACCGCCGCATAGCTCGACCGAGAAATCGCCCATCTTGAGCACCCGCACCCGCTCCTCATATTTCTCCCCGAATAACGCCAAGGCGCCGCTCGCAAGCGCCTGGCTTACGGGCATGACTTGGGTTTCGACCTCGCGGTTGGCCCGGATCTCGCGGTTGACCAAGCACTCCACCTCCCGCAACTCATCGGACTCGAGAGGCCCCGTGTGTGAGAAATCGAAGCGCAAGCGCTCGGGCGCCACTAACGATCCCTTTTGCAGGACATGCGCGCCCAGAACTTGCCGCAAGGCGGCGTGCAACAGATGCGTCGCGGAATGATTAAGCGCCGTGGCGGAGCGTACGGCCGGATCGACCTGCGCGTGGACGGTCTCCCCTACCTTTAGGGCCCCACTCGTAAGCATACCGAGGTGCAGAACTGCGCCGCCCTGTCTGCGCGTATCCGAGACGCGAAACAGGCCCTCGGGCGCGCATAGATCCCCAATATCACCCACCTGTCCGCCGGCTTCGGCATAAAACGGTGTTTTATCCAGCACCACGACCCCCTGCTCCCCGGCTTGCAGCGCGGGAACCCGCTCCCCCTCCCGATACAAGGCCACGACCCGGGATTCGGTCTTGACCTCCGCATAACCGGTGAACTCGCTGCCCAAGACGCACAGGGGATCGTCGGCCGCAAGCGCGGGCACGAGCGGCTCGATTGCCCCCGGCTGCCCGAACTGGCTGGCAGTCCGCGCCCGTTCGCGCTGTTGCTGCATCTCCCGCTCGAAACCCTCCATGTCCAAGGTCAAACCGCGCTCACGCGCGATGTCGGCCGTGAGATCGACCGGGAAACCGTAGGTATCGTAGAGTTGAAACACATCGCGGCCCGGGATCACGCTCCCAGACAGATCCGCAACAGAACGCTCCAGAAGCTTGAGCCCGAGATCGAGCGTCTCGGCAAAGCGCTCCTCTTCCTGTTTCAGGACCCGCTCGATGGCGTCTCGCCCCTCGGCCAATCTCGGATAAACCGTACCCATCTCGGTTGCGAGCACCGCTATCAGCCGGTGAAAGAAAGGTTCCCGTAGCCCGAGCCGACGCCCGTGCCGAACGGCCCGGCGGATGATCCGCCGGAGCACGTAACCGCGGCCTTCATTGGAGGGGACCACGCCCTCCGCGGCGATGAAGGCCGAGGCGCGGATATGATCGGCGATCACCTGAACCGAGGTCCGGTGCACGGCGTCTTTGTCGCTGAGCAAAGCGCTGACCGCGCCCATGAGGGCGCGGAACGTATCGATGTCGTAGTTACTGTGGACCCCTTGCATGACGGCGGCGATGCGCTCCAAACCCATCCCGGTATCGACCGAGGGATGCGGGATCGGGTGCACGCGTCCGCTGTCATCGCGGTCATACTGGGTAAATACCAGGTTCCATATCTCCACATAGCGGTCCCCGTTCTGATCCGGGCTCCCGGGCGGCCCGCCCGCGATCGCCGCGCCGTGGTCGAAGAAGATCTCGGAGGAGGGACCGCAGGGGCCCGTCGCGCCCATGGTCCAGAAGTTGTCTTGTTCTCCGCAGCGCGAGAGTCGGCGCTTATCGATCCTAATCTCATCGAGCCAGATCGAGGCCGCCTCGTCGTCGTCCTGGAAAACGGTGATCCAGAGCCTTGCGGGATCGATGCCCAGCGACTCGGTTAGAAACTCCCAGGCGTAGTGTATCGCCTCGCGCTTGAAATAATCACCGAAGCTGAAGTTTCCGAGCATCTCGAAAAAAGTATGGTGGCGCGCGGTGTGACCGACGTTTTCGAGATCGTTGTGCTTACCGCCGGCGCGCACGCAGGCCTGGCAGGAGGCGGCGCGCCGAAAGGGGCGCTGCTCGCGCCCCAAGAAGACATTCTTGAATTGCACCATACCGGCATTGGTGAACAAAAGCGTCGCATCGCTGGCCGGCACCAGCG
>JBOIDM010000079.1:0-5886 GCA_050740575.1 Gammaproteobacteria bacterium | reverse complement strand
TGCTGGCGCTGGTTAACGACATATTGGACCTCTCGAAGATCGAAGCCGAGCAGTTGGTTCTCGAGAACGTTCCGTTCAATTTACGCACTTTGATAGAAGAAACGGTTGAAATTTACGCATTAAGGGCAGACGAGAAGAATCTCGAGTTGCTCTGCCACATCGGCGCGGATGTCCCGGCTCAGGTGAAAGGCGACGCGGCGCGGCTGCGACAAATTCTGTTAAACCTCATCGGGAATGCAATCAAATTTACGCATGATGGCGAGGTGGTGGTCAAGGTTTCCTCTCATCCGACCCTGCAGGATCCCAATCGGCTTTTATTCTCGGTATCGGATACCGGGATCGGTATTCACGCGGACAAAATCGATACGATCTTCGATAGCTTTTCCCAAGCCGATTCGTCCACGACGCGAAAGTACGGAGGGACGGGGCTCGGTCTCACGATTTCCAAGCGCTTGGTGGAACTTATGGGCGGCTGGATAAGTGCGGAGAGTGTCGAAGAAAAGGGGAGTGTTTTTTCGTTCGCGATCAGGCTGGAATCCGCACCGGAGCCCCAGGCTCGGACAGCTACGGACGCATCCTTTAATCTTAAGGGCGTTCGGATATTGATCATTGATGATAATTCGACCAATCGACTGATTTTGCGCGAAATACTGAGCGCGCAAGGCGCGTTGGTGAGCGAGGCTCATGGTGGCGCGGAGGGCATTCAGGCCTTCCAGGAAGCGAGCCGCGTAGGGAAAGACTACGGCATCGTCATTACCGATTGTCACATGCCGGAGGTCGATGGCTTTGCCGTGGTGGAGGCGCTGCGCGCCGCGGCCGGATCGTGCAATGCGATACTTATGATATCTTCCTCGCAATTTTCCAGTGATATGAGCAAGGCCAGCGCGCTCGCGATCGGCGCCTACTTGATCAAGCCGGTAAAGTCCGCGGAGCTGATCAAGGCGATCAACGTCGCCATGCTGAAAACCTTGGACGAAACGCAAGACCACATCGTCACAACGCCGCTAGCTGAACGGCGAGCGGAAAATTTACCTATCTTATTGGTGGAAGACACACCCGATAACCGGTTGCTCATCAAAGCTTACCTGCGGAAAACGCCCTATATTATCGAGGAGGCCGAAAATGGCAGCGTGGCGCTCCAGAAGTTCAAGACGCACGCCTATGGCTTGGTATTGATGGATATCCAGATGCCGGTGATGGACGGTCACGAGGCAACGCGCGCTATGCGCCAGTGGGAAACGGAACAGGGCCGCGATCCGACCCCGATTGTCGCCCTGACGGCACATGCCATAAAGCAAGAGATGGATAAGAGTATCGCCGCGGGATGCACGGCGCACCTACTCAAACCGATTAAGAAGGAGACGTTGCTGCAAATCCTCCAGAAGTATTTGCCGCCGCCAGCAACGAGTTAGATCCCCCCGCGGCGCCACCGCGAGGGAAATCCAATACGTTTATCGGGCAGGACGCGTGTCTGCGCCGATGATTCGGGTCATTGCCAGATCTGCGAGCATCGTTAAGAAACATTCTGCGCTGCGACCATGAAATAAAGCATGGGGATCGAGAACATGGTGTTAAAACGGCTCGCCAACATCGCCGTGCGCGCTGCCGCTTTTTTCTCCTCCTCGGACGCCTCGACCATGCCGAGGACCTTTCGCTGGTTAGGCCAGATGATCATCCACACATTGTAGGCCATGATGAGACCCATCCACATGCCGATCCCGATGTAGGTGTCTCGACCGCCGGTGCCGATGCCAAGGATTAGGGCGTTCACGACATAACCGTTCATGATCGCTACCAGGAGCCCGGTCACGACCGTCGATAAGGCCGCCCACCGGAACCAGAACAACGCCGTTGGGGCGATGACTTTGCTAATGGCGGGTTTGTGCTCATCGGGGATCTTGGGCATCGAGGGGATCTGCACGAAATTGAAGTACCACAAGAGCCCGATCCACATCACCCCGGAAACCACATGCAGCCAACGGAACAAGAATGCAACCCAAACGTACGATGCCTCGACTGCGCCGACAGCCAGGGCTAGCACCGTCACCAGGACGGCTCCAAAGATAAGCGCCCTTTCGAGCTTATCTAAACCTACTTTGGCCAGCGTATCGAAGATTTTTACCATAATAGCGTTCATGAGGCAGACTCTCCTTTTTTTATTCGAAACCCACCGGATTTACACTACGTCAAGAAGACGCGGATATCAACAACTCCAAGGAGTTATGCCGCGCGTGTACACTATAATCCATGGAACCGATGCACCAAGGCATACGCTACCCACCGAACCGGGTTCGTGACGCGTTGCATCGCGCGCTGTTTGGTCTCGTCGCGGCGCCCGGTCCCCGTTTTCAGGACTGGGTCCTGCGTCATTTCTTTGAACGCCTCTACCGGCGGCCCAACCCCTGGTCTTACGAAGGTTCACCGTATCAACATCACAAATGCGGCGAGGCGCTCGCGCGGATCCCACCGAACGCCTACGCGCGAGTGTTAGAGGTCGGGTGCGGAGAAGGAGCGTTCTCCGAGCGACTGCTTGCGGAACGCGACGTGCGTGACTTTATCGGGGTGGACATCTCCCCGCGCGCGATCGCCCGGGCGTCGAGCCGCTGTTCCCGATACAAGAACGCGCGCTTCGACGCCGACAACATCTTCTCGGCCCGTCTCCCGGCTGCGTTCGACCTCATCGTTGTCTGCGAGGTCCTCTACTACCTCGGCGGATCGGCGCCGGATCTCGCCGCGCTGCTCATCCCGAAGTTGTCTCCCGGCGGTCGCTTGCTATTGGTGCATCTTTGGCCCGAGGCCGAAGAGTTGCACCGCGCCTTCCTTGCGAGTGGCGATCTGAGCGTGCTCGATGAGTCAGTCGATCAACATAGCGTGCGGCCGTTCTGTGTGTCTTTACTGGGAAGGGGCACTTGAAAGGCGCGATCGCGTTCAGTTTACGCCTCCGCGGGTTTTGCCGCGGCACCTTTCCTGATCGTGGCCACCGTAATGAAAAGGATGCTCAGAAGCATCGCCCCGATACCGATTGCTTTGATCGCGGGAAACTCTTCGCCAAACACACAGTAACCGGCCAACAACGTCACCGGCCGTTGGGTAATGATCACTAAGGGCACGCTGACCGAGACATCACCGTGCGCCAAGGCGATCTGCATGAAGATAAAGCCGATGAGGCTGAAGACGACGATGAATAAAAAAGGCCAGAGGGTAATAAACGCGACGAGACTTTCCCAGGATGTGATCGAAAAATCGCCGAGCTGCGAGGCTATCAGATTAGTATTCACCTTGAGAAACGTTTCTACGTTTCCGAAGGCGATCCCGGCGCAAGTCGCGAAATAGATTTCATGGATCGGGCGCTCGTCCCGCAATGCCCACACCACCAGCGCGATGATCGCGACCAACGAGAGACCGGTGACGACACCGAGTGGGAATAGGTAGGTTTCGTGGCCTGTCGAAGGATCGCTGACAAAAAGCAGGATGGCCGTACCCAAGATCGCCGTAATCACCCCGATCCATTGGTCTCGGGAGAGAACTTCCTGCAGGAACAGATAACCGAGGATCAGCGTAAAGACATAGGCAAAGTTCAGGAGCGGGTAGACCAGCGTGATATCCGCCAAGGACTGGATCTCGATGATGATCAGGTTGGCGCTAGCCCCTGCCAGCCAACCCGCGAGCCAATACTTGTTGCGGATCGCCGCCCGCGCTTTTTCTTTCCAGCTCGCGCGCTGCGCCAGCTCGCGTTGGAGCGCATACTTGCAAAGCACCGCGCTTGCCCCGTACAGGACGCAACAAAAGATCACCATAGCTCCGTATAGAAACATTTATACTTCCGTTCCTTGAGTCCGCGCGGACTATGCAGGCGCTTAGCGGTTCGATGATGACACCAATCCGCGCCGATTGTAAACCTGTAGGATAAAATCAGCGCTCAAGTGAGGGCTGCGATGAAAAACGCTGCGGCCGCCGGCGTCGATATGACGACCTTGGCCCACCAGGTCGGGAAAAAGCTCGCCGTTCACATCGGCGCGCTGGTGAGCCTGACGATCGTCACGCTTGCCCTGTGGGTCTTGTATCACACCCTGGACGAGATCCATCTCCATGACGTCGTTAATAGCTTCAACGATCTCTCGGCTGCATCGATCCTCCTGGCGTTTTTGATCACCGCGCTGAGCTACCTGGTCGTCACCGGCTACGATGTCCTCGCATTGCATCATCTCCAAAGGCCCCTACCCTACTGGCGCGCGGCGCTCGCCTCGTTCCTCGCCTCAGCCTTTGGCAATAACGTCGGGTTCACCATGCTCACCGGCGGTTCGATAAGGTATCGGATCTACTCCCAAGCGGGCCTCTCGGCGATCGAGATCGCCGGCGTCACCACCATGTGCTCCCTGACTACCGTCATGGGGATGGTCTTTATCTTCGCGGTGTCGCTGCTGTTTGCGAGCGGCGACCTCAGCAACACTGCGATTCAACTCCCGCCGGGTCTGCGCCGCTACGTGGGCGGTTCCATCATGGCCGTGATATTGGGCTATTTAATCGTGTCTGCCCTACGCCCGATCACGTTCACGACCGAGAATTGGTCGCTGCGCCTTCCTTCCGCCAAGACCGCCCTGGCGCAAGGCGGGCTCGCGACGCTCGACCTGCTCCTGGTCGGCACCCTGATCTATACCCTGCTGCCTACGCATGCCGGAACCGACTTTATAAGCTTTTTGGGCATCTTCGCGATCGCTATGATGGCCGGTAGCATGAGCAACGTCCCGGGCGGCATCGGGGTGTTTGAGACCGTGCTGCTGCTCGGTCTTCCCGAGGTCCCGCCTGCCGCGTTGCTAGGTTCCGTGCTCTTGTTCCGATGCGTTTATTACCTTTCGCCCTTGAGCCTCGCAGCCATCCTGTTCGCCGCCTACGAGCTGGTCTTGCGGCGCGCCCGCATCCTTCGCATCCACGGTGCTGCCACCGATTGGCTGGCGGAGATTGGCCCTCAGATCATGGGCGTAATTATCGTTTTCGCTGGCGTCGTGCTGCTCTTTTCGGTTGCTATACCCACCTACGGCGAGCGGCTACGGATCCTGCATGACTCCGTACCGCTTGGCATTGTCGAGATCGCCCATCTCGTCGCCAGCGCGGCAGGGCTTGGACTCATTATCCTCGCGCGCGGCATCTCCCGGCGCTCATCCAGGGCCTACGGTCTCTCGGCGCTGTTACTCGGGCTCGGGATCCCAGCCGTCCTGCTTAAGGGCTTGGACTATGAGGAAGCGGTCATTCTCACTACCGTCCTCATCGTGCTGCTACCTACGCGCCGGGAGTTTCAGCGTCACGCCTCTCTGCTTAGCCAGGGGTTTACCGTGGAATGGGTCTCAGCGCTAATGGCGATCCTTGCGGTCACGATTTGGCTCGGGCTCTTCAACTTTAAGCACCTCATTTACTCCCACGAGCTTTGGTGGCAATTCGCCTACGATGCCGACCTATCGCGCTTTCTGCGCGCCATGTTCGTCGTCTTCGGAATCACGGGCGGCGTCATGCTTTTTAACCTATTCCGCCCAAACCCGGTCCCCGAGCCTCCACAGGATCTCGACAACGTCCGGCGCATCGTCCGAAAGGAGCCCGATACGCGGGCGAACATCGCCCTTCTCGGCGACAAGCGCTTGCTTTTCAGCCACTCGGGAAATGCCTTCATCATGTACCAGGTCCAAGGCAAGAGCTGGGTCGCCTTGGGAGACCCCGTGGGTGCACCGGAAGAGCGGTCGCGGTTGGTCTGGGCCTACCGCGAGCTATGTGACCGCTACGGCGGCTGGCCCGTGTTTTACTTGGTGGATGCCGCCAACCTTTCCCTGTACGTCGACCTCGGACTCTCGCTCCTCAAGCTCGGGGATGAGGCTCGGGTGCGCTTGGATGAATTTT
>JBOIDM010000078.1:0-4094 GCA_050740575.1 Gammaproteobacteria bacterium | reverse complement strand
TTCACGCGGTTCTGCACGTTGACCTGGGCGATGTCCGGATCGGAGCCGGGCTCGAAGGTCACCGTGAGGGTCATGTTGCCGGTCGCGGAGCTGGTCGAATACATGTAGATCATGTCATCGACCCCGTTAACCTGCTGCTCGATGGGGGCGGCGACGGTGTTCGCGATCACCTCGGCGGTGGCGCCGGGATAGACGGCGGTCACCGTCACCGTCGGCGGTGTGACCTCTGGAAACTGCGCGACCGGCGTCTGGCCGAGCGCCACCCAGCCCGCAAGGACGATGACGATGGAGATGACCGAGGCCAGAACCGGCCGGTCGATGAAGAGGCTCGCGAACATCGGCGAGTTAGTCCTTGGCGGAAGCGTCCATCGCCCGGACCTCGGTCTCTGAAGACCCGGCGCCGGATGCTTCCACGACCTTTACCGGTGCCCCCGGTGCGAGCCGCTGCAGGCCCTCCAGGACCACCCGATCACCGCTCTTGAGGCCCTCCTTGATCACCCAATCATCGCCGCTGTACTCACCGACGATGACCGGCCGCAGCTCTACCGTTCCGTTGGCGGCAACCAGGTAAACGTATTGGCCGTTGGCTCCCTCCTGCACCGCCTTCTGGGGGACCAGGATGGCGTTGGGGCGCATGGCGCCCTTGACCCTCGCGGTCACGAACATGCCCGGTCGCAGCGCACCCTTGGGGTTTGCCACGGTGGCTCGGACCAGGAAGGTGCCAGTCTGGGGGCTGAACGACGGATCGGCGAAGTTGATCCGTCCGCTCTCGGGATAGACCGTGCCATCGGAGAGTACCAGCTCGACCTCGTACTCGTTGTCCTTGGGCACCACGAGCCGACCTTTGTCGGCCTCGTCCCGCCTCTCGGCCATCTGATTCTGGGTGACGCTGAAGTTCACCCACATCGGCATGAGAGCAGCGACATAAGTGAGCTTGGCATCGGGGCTGATTGAGTTTACATAGGCGCCCTCGCGCAGATTGGCCTTGCTCGCGATCCCCCGCACCGGCGAGCGGATGGTAGTGTAGCTCAGGTTGAGCTCGGCCTCCTTGACTTTGGCCTGGGCCGCATACACGGCAGCGGATGCCTCCTGCACCTCGCCCGTGGCCCGGTCGAGGTCGCTCTGGCTGACGGCGTTCTCCGCAGCCAGGGGTTTGACCCGCCGGTAGTTTGCCTGCGCCGTCCAGAGGCGCGCCTCCTGCTGCTTCAATTCGCCGCGCGCGGCTTCGAGCTGTGCCATGAACGGTTTCTGGTCGAGCTGAAACAGGACCTGGCCTTCTTTGACGAGCTGGCCTTCCTCGTAAGCGATGCGGTCGAGGAAGCCCGAGACCCGCGCCAGGATGTCCACCGCGCGCGAGCTCTCGGTCTGGGCGACGAAGGTCTTCACATAAGGGATGCTCCGCGGTGCGATGGTGAGGACTGCGACCTCCATCGTGTCAGGCGGCCTAGCACCTGGTCCTTGCTTTGCCTTGGCGTCGGTGTCGGCGCTGTCCTCGGTCCCGTCAGTGCAAGCCGTGAGCGCAAACCAAAGGAGGGAAATACGAAGGCACGGGATAAGTAATCTCATAGACTGGGTTTCACTCCGACTGCGTAGGAGCATGGATGCGCATGCAACCGGCGCACTCTCCGCCCGCAAGTGTACAGGTTCTAGGTTTAGGCCACACCCTCGATGGTGCCCCCGCCGTTCGATGTCTCGGGCAACCGTGTCTCTTTGGCCATTCAGGCAGCCGCCCGCACGTCGCCCACCCAGTTGCGCAAGAGGGAATAAGCTACTGCGAGCAGGGTGGGGCCGATGAAAAGCCCGATCATGCCCCAGGCCAGGAGCCCTCCGATGACCCCGATGAAGATGACGGCGATTGGGAGCTTAGCGCCTTGGCTGATGAGGTAGGGCCTGAGAAAATTGTCGACCGCCCCCACAGCCACCAAGCCCCAGATCAGCATGAACAAGGCCCAGCCTTCCTGATGCTGGAAATACAGCCAAAGGACGGCGGGCAACCACACCAGCAGGGTGGGTATCTGCACCAGGGCGAGAAGGAAAGTCAAGAATCCCAGCAATACCACACCCGGCACTCCGGCAATCAGAAATCCGAGGGTCGCGAGGACGGCTTGAGCGACAGCGGTACCCCCGACGCCGATCGAGACGCTGCGAACCGTGCTCACGACGACCGCTATCAGTCCTGGCCCGCCTTCGATCTGCACCTTGGCCACAACCCGCTGCGCCCAATCCGCCGACCGGTCCGCTGTGACCAGCAACACGCCGGCGATGATGATCGCAAAGAGAAATTCCAACAATGCCAAGCCCAGCTGGGCGCCCTGCGCCAGGGTCCAGATGGTAGCCTTCTCGATGGCGGGCCGGGCGGCGTTGAATAGCCCGGAGACATCCGTCATCGCCCCTCTCCAGGCATCGTCCAGCACCTTGCCGAGGAGAGGGATCTGCATGAGCCAGTCGGGGGGCTCGGGAAAGGTCACGGCCGTCAGATCCTTGAGCAGCGTCGCTACCTGACTCACCGCATCGCCGAGCGATACCACCAGCACCGTGAAGGGCAACACCAGGATTGCCGCAAGCGCCAGCGTAAACAGCGTCGCCGCGAGCCGTGGCTGGCCGCCAAGCCGGCCCGCGAGCCAGAGAAAGGCCGGCCAGACGGTGATCGCGATGATCCCGGCCCAGGTCAACGCCCCGATGAATGGCGCGACGATCCGTAGACAAGCAACGACAAGGATGACGAGGACGGCAAACCTCAGGATGCGCTCGGTGGTCCAGGAGTGTTCCAGCAAGCGGGGAAAACTTTTGCTGATTTGCAGAGCCTCCCTAGCTAGGGAACGCTGAATAAGCTACTGCGCCGCCCATCTGCCTTGCCGCGTGCTCATAGCGCTAATCAGAGGTTCCCTGAGCTGAAGACCGGATCTTCGTCGCCGCCGGCCTACGCCCTCACCGAAAGACCGTCGGGCACGGGCCGCAAGGCCGCGCATAACTTACGACTATTTGACTTCCAGTTTGATGTCTTTCATAGCCTGTTGGCATCGGCTGCTTATCGTCTTTTCGTTCCTCTTCAGGCAGTGAGCGAGGCGACCCTCGCCGGGCTCGATAGCGGCGCAATGCTTCTCAAGATCGGTCTTACACTCGTTGGCCACGTAGGTCAGCGCTCCGATCGCGCGCTCGAGCTGTGCCGCAGCATCATATAGGGCGTATTCGCAGCGGCCCGAAAGCTTGTCCTCATGGGCAAAAAGACAGGCCAGCACACGCCCCTCGCCGGGCGTGACCGCCTTGCAATAGCTCTCAAGCTCCTTCTTGCAGCCGTCCTTCACCGACTGGACCAGATTTTCGACGGCCCAGGCGCTCGCTGAGACCAGCGTGAGGGCGCCTAGGGTGACGGTAGTGATCACTAGCCTTTTCAGGTTCTTCATCATTATCTCCGTTTCAAACTTATTTCACTCTGCTGTTGGGGTGAGGATTGACCATATCACGGTGCCCTGCTGCGCGTTTATCACTTTGTCTTCCCGCGAGTGGGCGCGAGTATACCAGCTCGCTCCACATTGGAAATAGCTTACACCGCCAGCATTGCTCGCGCTTCGATGCATCTTAGAGCCCGCGAACCGCCTCTTCCCAAAGCTCGCGTTGCGGGCGGAGATCATCGCGCCTGCACTTCACGAGAAGCAACGCAAAGCGGCGCCCGTCTCGAAGCTTGACCTCTTTGAGGCGAAGCTCGTGGACCGGCTCGTCGGTACTTGCGGAGACTAAGACATTCATGCAGTTGAGCCGCAGAGGGATTTCCTCCAGCGAGAGGTGATCTGCGGGTTGGCCGAGCACCTTGTTGAAATGAGGGATGTAATTTTCGAGATTCGATAGGACCACACGAAGCTGACTGAAACGCGCCTCGACCTCCGCAAGCTCCCGTTTCACGGCTTCAAAGTCCTGGGTCCTTTGCGGTTCGGCTTCTATCAAGCCCTCCAGGCCGCGGTGCTGCTGACGCATGACCTTCACCCTGAGGCGCAGCAAGGCACGTTGCTCCTCCAAGCCCTTCTCGCGCGCAAAGGCTCGGGTCACCTGGTCCATCGCCTCTTCGACCAGGTGGAGGAAGGCGCGCTGCTCGATCT
>JBOIDM010000077.1:0-6164 GCA_050740575.1 Gammaproteobacteria bacterium | reverse complement strand
CCCATGTTCTGTAGGCATATCGAGTATTTCGCTAAGTCGTTGATCTACTTCGACAGCGTTCGGTGTACCGGCGGGTGGCACGGGTGATGCCACCGATCATGTGTGGCCGTGTGAGCAGGTGGTCGTTAGGCATCGGATCGAGCATGAGGGCGTGTGAGCCCCGCTCGCCTCTGTCCTGGCGCTCCAAGCGCACGGCCGCACCTGCACATCGGTAACAGGCCGAGGCGCGGCCAACCACACTCGGGAGATCGGAGATCATCGGAGATCCGATCCGCGTGCCTCCGCGCTGGCAGGGTAATTTTGTATCCAACCAACATGAGGAACCTATCCATGTCGAAACAAGCCTATCAGGAAAAGCTCGAGGCTCAGCTTCGGGAGTGGGATGCCAGGTTGGACCTTGTCAAAGCCAAGGCCGCATCATTAGGGGCCGACGCCAAGATCGAATTTGAAATCCAGCTCGCTGCGCTCCAGCAGAGACGACACGAGGCGCAGGCCAAGCTTGCGGAGCTACGCGAGCGCAGTGAGGGAGCCTGGGAGGACGTCAAGGAGGGAACCGAAAGGGCGTGGAGTGAATTGGTAAAGGCTACGGAAAGCTTCGTCTCGCGCTTCAAATAAATAAAATGTGGAATAAACCATGGACTACATGGCTGCCCTATTTCTAACCTTGCCATTGTTGCCGGGGTCTTGGGCTTCGGCCGTTTTGCACAAGAAACCTAAGCCCGTCGTCAACGTGGATTAATCAAATGGAGGAACTCGTTATGAGGAAGCTTCAACACTACGCGCGGATAACCATCGCCGCTCTCCTTTTAGCCGGCTGCACCTCAACACCCACGCAAGAGAGCACGGGGGAGTATATCGATGACACTACGATCACCACCAAGGTCAAAACGGCGCTATTGAATGACCCGACGGTGAGCGGCCTCGCCATCAATGTCGAAACCTTCAGGGGCACAGTGCAGCTCAGCGGGTTTGCTAGCAGCGATCAGGAAAAGGAACGTTCAGAGGAGTTGGCGAGTTCAGTCGAAGGGGTGCGATCGGTGGAGAACGACATCCAGCTTAAACAATAAAGACATAGACGTCCTGTGCTTATGTACCTCAACCCGGCTGCTATCATTTCGCTCGTTGCCGGCATCCTGATATTGGTACGGCCGGCCTTGCTCAACTACATCGTCGCGCTGTACTTGATTATCAACGGCATCCTGGGCCTTGTGGGCCAGTGACCGCGTTCATCGTGCAGCGTGCGTGAGGAGAGACATGCATGGATAAAAATATCGAACCCGCTCTTGCCCTCATCGTTGGGATCCTGATATTAATACAGCCAACCTTGTTGGGTCTCATTGTGGCACTTTATCTCATTATCGTCGGCATACTCGGCCTGTCAAGGAACCTGAGAGCTTAGCTGGGACGAAGCTTGTCGATGCAGATCGTCGACTGCCGACAATGCGATCAGATATCATTATCGGAATAGTCTTGTGCGTGCAGCGGGTAACGCTTTCCGAGGCGCATGGATATCCTTTGGAAGGCTTACCCAATTTACAAACTCTAGGAGAGCACTATATGAATAACGGTGACAAACGATTTAAAAGTCTTACCATCATCTTGCTAGCGCTTGGATTCGCTGCGTGCGAGCAGCAAGGTCCAGCCGAGCGCGCAGGCGCACGGGTCGATAAGGCGATGGAAGAGGCTAAAGAGGCACTCGATCCTCAGGGTCCGGCTGAGCGCGCTGGCGAGCAGCTCGATAAAACGGTGGAGCAAGCCAAAGAGAAAGCTCAGTAATACGTGCTGAACGGCGCAGCAGCTTATCAGGAAACCGCTATCGCTAAGCGGACATCTAAGTGAGGGACTCTGGTAAAGCTGCTCGCCGAGCCATCGAATTGAGACCATCGCAAGGTTTACTAGGGCATTCGTAATTATTGCCTATAAGGCTTGCTCACTAAGCCTAGTCACTGCGTCAGTGATCCCGCTATATTATTGATAATTGGTGATAAGGACGCGTCCATGGCCCGGTTGAGCCGGAGACATTATACCGTAACGTCCTTTTATAGATTCAAGGGTGACTAAATGACTCTTTCGACGCTGCTTCTTATTATTTTGATTGTATTGCTCATCGGCGCCCTCCCGAGCTGGCCTTATAGCGGCGGCTGGGGCTACTATCCATCGGGCGTCCTGAGCACTGTGCTCATCGTCGTGCTTATCTTGATGCTTCTAGGCCGGATCTAGCTTCATGAAGACCGTCGGCTGGATCGGCCTGGCACTGTTGAGCGCTTATCCAGCGCACGCCGAGGAGATCGGCTGCGTCTCGACCACGTTTCGGATCCTCGGCGCTAACGACAAGGTATGCGTGGAGGCCTTCGATGACCCGAAGGTCCCGGGAGTCTCCTGCCACATCAGTCAAGCCCGTACGGGCGGTATCAAAGGACCGTTGGGGCTCGCTGAAGACCCATCGAGGTTCGCGATTGGTTGCCGTCAAACCGGTCCCATCCTCCTTCCCGAGGGGCTAGCGAAGCAGGAAAAGGTCTTTAGCGCCGATACCTCGATATTGTTTAAAGCAACCCAGGTGCATCGGCTCTACGATGAGAAACGCAACACCTTGGTGTACGTGGCCATCAGCACTAAAATTATCGAAGGCTCCCCGATGAGTTCGATCTCGACGGTGCCGATCATGCGCTGGAATAAGTAATGTGGCAGGAGCGCCATGACAGGTACGGCCTCACGCACCTCCTTTCCGTCCCTGTGCGGGATGGTATCTATTCGCCGCGGCGGAATATGGACGGTCCTTTAATTATTGATAGCCGTGCGGGTCTACCAAGCTCGTCGTGGCTAGAGGAAACTATGTTATGAAAAGCTCGGTGCATGCCGGCCTAGGGGCGCTTCTTGCGAGCCTTTGTTTGGTAGAAGGTTGCGACTCAGCGGAGCGATCCCCGCGTGAAAAATCCGTAACCCTCGGGCGAGTAGAGTACGTGGTAATGGAAGATGTGAGAATGAAACTCAAGGCGCGCATCGATACCGGCGCGGCGGTCTCATCGATCGACGCGAAGGTTGTAGAGATCAAGCCGGCTCCGAATGGCTCGGGAGAGCAGGTTATTTTTCAGATCAAGGATAACGAGGGGAACATAAAGACCATTGAGCGAACCATCGTGGAATGGGCCAAGATCAAGGGCAAGCGTGCGGAGCGGGCGGTTCGGCGACCGGTCG
The DNA here is from genome assembly GCA_050740575.1 of Gammaproteobacteria bacterium. Taxonomy (GTDB): domain Bacteria; phylum Pseudomonadota; class Gammaproteobacteria; order JACCXJ01; family JACCXJ01; genus USCg-Taylor. The sequence goes on along the minus strand of JBOIDM010000077.1, from coordinate 2,969 downwards.
TGCGATTGGATTTGTGTCTGGGCGGAAAGCGAATCGAGGGGAGAATCAACCTCGCGGATCGAAAGTCGTTCCTCTATCCTGTACTCATCGGGCGGAACATCCTCGAGACGGGGGAGTTTGTCATCGATCCGCGCCAGAAATTCATGGAGAAACCCGGGTGCTCAACGAATTGAATGCTGGGATCGGGCTCTCCGGGTTTGTTATAGTGTAACTTGCGCCTTCTGCTCGCGGCCATAGGCTCGATCCCAGCCGTAGCGCACGGCGCCCTCGAACTCCTCCCAAAGCCCCTTTCCAAAGCTTTCCCACTCCTGCTTTGCCTCGATCGTAATCGCCATCCAGTCCTTGCCGCGGTTGCGCGGATCGATAGCGAGCATGTAGCCGTAGTGATAGGCCGACATTACCTGTTCATAGGTATAGCCTCTGATCGCGAAGGTCGCATCGAAGTTTTTCCGAAAGTCGGTATCAAAGGCCTCGACGCCGCTCGCCCCGGCGGGCGGAACCTGGTAAACGTCGGTCCTAGCTCGCTCTCCCGCTTCCTGCCGGAGCACCACCTCGACCACAACGCGGGCGTCGGGGCCGGCCGCTTGCTCGGTTGTCGGTGGCTCTATCAGCTTATCCTGGCGCACGCTTTCGCCGTTCGGCTCAGCCGCCGGGTGATGCTTGGTTGAAATTGGTCCCTCGGGAGGTGGTGCTAACGTCTCGCCGGGAGTCCCGATGACCCCAGTGTAGGCATGATGACGCTTCAAAAGTGCTAGGGCGTGATCCACCATGGCATCATCGCCCGCCGCGGAGACCAAGGTCCCTCCGCGGCGCAAGGCGCCGGTAAGATGTTCCGCCTCCCGTTCAGCTACCCCAAGCTTGGTCAGTGCTGCGCGCAAGTTCGGGGCTTTGTCCGCTGTTCCGGGCCTGCTATCGACATCCGTATCTTTACCTGTTGCCACGGTGGCACGGGTGGAATCCGGATCCTGCGCCAGCTCACCCTCGGCAGCCTTGGCGATCAAGCCGATATCGTCGCGTGCAAATCCCATCGCCACGAGTTCGCGCACGGCCTCACTGGCTTCACTCGGCTTGGCGAACAGACCTATAATCGTTTTCGGCATGTTTCAAATCAGTTGAGAAAACAAGCTACCGCATAGCGTCCGCTGCCTGTGATCGACAACAGCGTTTGCTACTCCGCAATCGCGGCAAGGACAATGCCATAACGCGGGGACCCGCGAGCGCAATGGTGGAACGCCGCGAGCATGCCCATTCAAGCTGTATACAGAGGGTGCGCTTCGATGAATAGCAACTGTTGCGACCATGATTCTTTGTAAGGCTTACAGGCCTACCCGTAAGTCTTACCGGTACGGGGGCGGCGGCTAATTGCGCCATGAGCGAATAGCGGCTGGTGTATGCACGCAGCCCGAGCGTGAAGCCAGTCAGGATGGCGGCGAAAGTCCCGTCTGGCATACGGATCGCTTGCTAGCAACCATACAGGGCTGGGCAGATCATAGGTACCGTTCTCATGGGCCCGTGCCCGTTTTCTTCAACTACTCTTTTATGAAGGATCGATGCATGAACCATCCAATATCAAACGCGAGCACCGAGGAGGAGGAGAAGACGACCAAGCTCAACCTGTTCGGGAGTGTGAGTAGCGATGCCATGGTGTTAGGCGGGATGCTTGCGCTGGCCTATCTCGGCGTGGCCATCACCTATGTGAATCGGAACCTGAGCCACCTCTACTGGCTCACCATGGTGCCTGTCTTCGGCACGATCTGTTTCGTATTACAGTGGTTGCGCGCCCGCAGTACAGAAGTCAACAGGATACGCTTGTTGGGCACGCAGCTACTGCACTGGGGCGGGCTCTTTACAGCCGTGGAGCTCGCTTACGCATTGCTCACCGCGGGGGGCATACCGCGTGCGACCACCGGCATGGTGACGCTGCTCCTGTTTACGCTGGCGACATTTCTCTACGGGGTGCATTTGGATCGGCGCTTCATCGTTGTGGGCGGGTTTCTCGGGATCAGCTACGTGGTCATGATCTACCTGGCCGCGTATATGTGGGTCGTGTTGCTGATCGCCGCGTTAACGGTGATTGCGGCGGTATTCATAATGAAGCGGGTTTACTCGAAGGACTCCGCACCATTGTGACCCCTCCCGCCCCAAGGCGGTGATGACCACTTGGCGCAAGTGCCGAGGGGATAAAGTTGGAAGGGCATCGCGGTCAACGCGCCGCATGGTGTCCGAATGACACTGGAGAAGATCCTCGGCTCGGTTTCTGTAAAGCTTACAAAAAACCAGTAAACGTTGCTGGCCTAAATGAGTTAACGATACTGGAATCCCATCGGCAATCGCGCCGTAAGCCATAGAATAATCGCATGAAAGAGCGGCATTGATGCCGCTGGTATGGAGGTTGCCCAACTAGAGTAACCGCCTGACGCCGGGTCCCCTGGTCTTGCAAGGTGGATGATACAGCCATTTGACTCACTGCCCAGCGCCCGGCCATGGCTCGGCGTCGGCTGTTTTTTGGATCGGCAGCTTTACGGGGCCATACCAGCCGCAAGCCCTACACGAGAATCCTTGAGAGGTGATAAAAATGACATGCGAACCGATCTACGAGCAAGAGTCGAGCAGCCTCACGCTAACGGAAGCCGCGGGGCTTTTAGGTGTGGACGAGCGCAGCTTGAGGCTTGGGGGTGCGCCCTATGAGGCGGACGACCTCGGTCTCAGCGAGCCTCCTTGGGCTCGCGCTATCCCGGTAAGCGAGCTGATAGCGATGGGGGAGTTTTACTAGGGCGGCGCAAACCGATCGAACCTGACGGGCCAGCGCCAGTCGATAGACCTAGACAGCAAGGCTTCATGATGATCCCTGTCAGAGAGCGCGTGCGGCTGCGGTGGTCGGGGATGTCCATTACACCCGCGCCGCCCGCGGCACGCTGCGGCATCTGTTTGAATACATAGCCGGTAATGCCGACCTTGTCCCTCTTGTG
>JBOIDM010000076.1:0-6387 GCA_050740575.1 Gammaproteobacteria bacterium | reverse complement strand
GTTCAAGAGCATCCAGGACATCCACCATAGGATGTTGCAGAAGGACGGGCGTCTCGCCCTGCAAGCGACCGCCACGCCCCGCCACAACAACGGCGCGATCTTCGTGCAAACGGTCTCGGACTATCCGCTGGTCGAGGCCATCCATCAGAACGTCGTCAAGCACCCCGTGCTGCCGGATGCGCCGAGCCGGGCCAGGTTACAGGAGCACACGAGCGCGATCTTCACCGAGCGCTATGCCGACTACCTGCAACTCGGTATCGAAGAGTGGCGGAAGAGTCAAGCCGAGCACGAGACGCTGGGCAAGAAGGCGGTCCTGTTCGTCATGGTGGACGACACCCGGAACTGCGACGAGGTCGGCGCCTGGCTGGAGAAGACTTGTCCCGAATTGCAAGGCGCGGTGCTGGTCATCCATACCAAGAATAACGGCGAGATCTCCGAGGCGGCTACGGGCAAGAACAAGGAAGAACTGGAACTGCTGCGCAAGCAGGCGAACCAGATCGACTCCTGGTCCAGCCCCTACAAGGCCATCGTCTCGGTGTTGATGCTCAAGGAGGGCTGGGACGTGCGCAACGTCACCACCATCGTCGGCCTGCGTGCGTTCGCCGCCCCAAGCAACATTTTACCCGAACAAACCATAGGCCGCGGTTTGCGGCGCATGTACTTCGGCACGGACTTTCCGGAGACCGTCTCGGTCATGGGCACGCCCGCCTTCATGGAGTTCGTCGAGTCCATTCAAAGCGAGGGAGTCACCTTTGATCGCGTCCCGATGGGGCCGGGTGCGGGCCGCAAGGATTCGCTCGTCGTAGAGGTGGATAGCCAGAATGAGGAAAAGGATGTTGCCGTGCTGGACATTGAAATCCCGAAACTCTCCCGCCGCTTCAACCGCGAGTACAAGGATCTCGGCATGCTCGACCCCGCGAGCTTCGGCAACCCGAAGCTTGCACTCAAACCCTTCACGCCGGAAGAAACCCGCGAGATCGTCTTCAAGACCATGCTCGATGCCGAGGTGCATCACACCATCCGGCTCGACGGCGCAGGCCCGGCGGACTACCGTTCGGTGGTCGCGTTCTTCGCCCGGCAGTTGTTGAAGGACCTGCGCCTGGTCGGCGGCTACGACGTACTGTATCCCAAGTTGCGAGACTTCATGGCCGGACATCTATTCGCCGACGCGCCGGTCGATCTCGAAGATCCGGTGGTGCTGCGCAACCTGTCCGAGCCCGAGGCCGGGAAGATCCTGTTCGACTCGTTCAAGCGATCCATCAACGCCCTCACGGTTCAGGACACCGGCACCTGCCGGATCGAAGACCGCATCCGCCTGCGCGACACCCGTCCTTTCCGCACCGAGAACCGGCCGCACCTCATCCCGAAGAAATCGCTCTTCAGCAAGATCGTGGGCGAGCCGCATGCCGGCGGCTTCGAGCTAAGCTTCGCACGCTTTCTCGACGCGGCGTCGGATGTCACGGCCTTCGCCAAGAACTATCTCGCCGTCGGTTTCAAAATTGATTACGTCAAGACCGACGGCGATCTCTCGAACTACGTTCCTGACTTTCTCGTCAAGAGCACCGACGGTACCGTTTGGATCGTCGAGACCAAGGGTCGTGCGGAGCTCGACCTGCCGCAGAAGATGTCCCGGCTCAAGCAGTGGTGCTCAGATGCGACGAGCGCGAGCCAAGCCGAGGGCGGGCCGCGCTACCGGTTTGTTTATGTGGATCAGGAAGGCTTCGAGCGGACACCACCCAAGGACTTTACCGGGTTGATCACCGCCTTCCGAGATTATTGGCAATGAGGTAAACTGCCCCATATACCCATATTTATGGAGGTGCGGACGTGAAAACCACGCTCGAATTACCCGATCGGCTGATGCGCGAAGTGAAAATCCGGGCCGCACAGACCGACCGCAAGCTCAAGGATGTGGTCGCCGACCTGATTGCGCGCGGGCTGGCCCACGAGCGGCAGGAGTCACCGTCCGCGGAGCCGGATCTGACGCAGTTCGTCGGCGTGTACCCGCACTACAAGTCGATGGACGAGGTCGTCGCCTACGTCAGGGAACTGCGAAAAGACCGCGATGAGGATTGAGAAACTGCTGGGACAACGTATTTATCTCGACAGCAATGCGCTCATCTATACGGTAGAAACGGACACCGCCACACAACCCCCCGCCGTCCGTTCCCTCTTGCAAGCCGCCAGTTCCCGCGAAGTCCAGGCATTTGTTTCGCCAATCGTCCGCGCCGAGGTTCTGGTGCAGCCTTTGAGAACCGGTAACGAGCCTCTGGCGGAGATATACCGGGTCATGCTCGCACGGTCAGGGCCGATCGTCATGGTTTCGGTGGATGACGCCGTGGCGGACCTGTCCGCCGAACTGCGGGCGAAGCACCGCGGGTTGAAGCTGGCCGACGCACTTCATCTAGCTGCGGCGCTTTCCGCGGGCTGCCAGACCTTCATCAGCGGAGACAAGCGGATCAAGGCCGCCGCAGGACGGCGCATCGCTGTATTATCTTTCGAAGACATTTTTGTCTGAGTGTCATGTCGCGCGCGACCAAACCCGCCTACGACCTCACCGATGCCGAGAAGCGGGATCTGATCCAGCTCATCCAGCAGGGAAGACCGTTGCCGGAGCCATACCGGTTCGTCCTGTTCGAGGGCCAGCGTGAGGTGGAGCTGGTATGGAACGGCAAGAATCAGTTGCTGGAGCACGTGGACGAGCCGCGCGACGAGATCAATGGTTACCGCATCCAAGATTTGGAGTTTCTCACATGATCACTCGCTTCCGCATTTCGAACTTCAAACGCATGGGCGAGGCGGACTTAGATCTCGGCAATGCCGCGGTCTTTATCGGCCCGAATAATTCCGGCAAGACCACCGCGCTGCAGGCCCTTGCTTTGTGGGATGTCGGCTGGAAACGCTGGGCCGAAAAACGTGAAAAGGGAGCGCCGGGCAAGCGTCCGGGTGTGACCATAAATCGTCGTGACCTCTACTCAATCCCGGTTCCGAGCGCCCGCTTATTGTGGAAAGACCTGCACACCCAGGATACGACCATCGAGGATGGGAAACAGCGCACTGAAAAGACCTACATTGTTTTGACGGCCGAAGGCGTCCACGATGACAAGCCGTGGGTCTGCTCGTTGGAGTTTTACTATGCAAACGAGGAGTCCTTCTATTGCCGCTTGCGGGATAGCGCGGACAGTATAGTTCCCAAAGGGGTACGGCATCATTCCGTTGTGTTTCTGCCGCCGATGTCCGGGCTGGCCGAGCGCGAACATCGCAAGGAACCGGGTGAAATCAGCGTGCTGATTGGTGAAGGCCAAACGGCGCAGGTGTTACGTAATCTTTGCTGGCAGCTATACGAGCGCGAAGACAAAAAGCCATGGGGCGTGCTGGTGGCGCATATCGAGCGCCTCTTCCATATCGCGCTCCAGGAACCCGCCTATATCAAGGAACGTGCGGAGCTATCCCTGACCTACAAGGAAAGGTCGGGGGTCGAACTCGATTTGTCTTCGTCGGGGCGTGGCTGCCAGCAGGTGCTCCTGCTGTTGAGCTATATGCTGGCAAATCCAGGATCGGTGCTGCTCGTAGATGAACCCGATGCCCACCTTGAAATCCTACGTCAACGCGATGTCTACAACTCGCTCACCGAAGTGGCCGCGGCTAACGGCTCGCAAATCATCGCCGCAAGCCACTCTGAGGTGGTTTTGCAGGAAGCAGCCGAGCGCGATGTCGTAATGGCTTTTGTCGGTAAACCCCATCGGGTTGACACGCGCTCCCGCGGCCAAGTGAAAAAGGCGCTGGAAAGCATTCGCATGGCCGACTATTACCTCGCCGAGCAAAAGGGTTGGTTACTTTACTTGGAAGGTTCCACCGATCTTGCTGTTTTGCGCAGTCTGGCCCAGCGGCTGAACCACCCAGCGAAATCCGTACTGCACGATTCCATCCCTGTCATTTATCTGGGCGGCAACAAACCCCAGGAGGCGCGCGATCACTTTCAAGGCTTGCGTGAGGCCAAGCATGATCTCGTCGGCTTTGCGCTTTTCGATCGGCTCGATAAGGAACTTCATACAGGATCACAGCTTACCGAACGCATGTGGTCACGCCGCGAAATAGAGAATTATCTGGTTACCCCGGCAAGTCTACATGCCTTCGTTGTTCAGGAGCTGCGTGAGGACGATCTCGTTGACCGGGCCGAGCGCGAGAACCGCCTTGAAAAATTAGAAGCCGCTTTAAACGAAATCACGCACGCGCTGAGCATTACCAACAAGCCCGATCCCTGGGGCGCGGACATCAAGGTCACGGAAGACTTCCTCGACCCGCTGTTCAAGCTCTATTACGAACGTCTTGGCATTCCTCAACAGACCTTCAAACGTGACTATCATGGTTTGGCCGACGCCATTCCGGTCGATGAAATCGCGCCAGAAGCCGTATCCATGCTCGATGGCATCTTGGAAGTTGCTCAACGAGCAAAACCGGCGCAATAAGCATGGGCCGCCAGCCCAAAGAAGCCTACGGCCTCTCGGACGCCGAAAAGCGCGACCTGACCCACCACGGGACCACCACTTCTCTTCTTGGTCGTCATTCCCGCGGAAGCGGGAATCCAGGCGTTAGCCGGCTATGACGACGCAGCCCGCTATATATATTCTCGCCAGCAAAGCCAATGGAACGCTTTATGTCGGCGTCACATCCGATCTCCCCAAACGCATATGGGAACATCGGGAGGACCTCGTGGCCGGTTTTACCAGGAAGTACGGCGTGCATACTCTTGTTTACTACGAGCAGCACGAAGGTATGATTCAAGCCATTCAACGCAGATCGAAGCAGCTTCGAAAGCCTACGCGCGTGTTCATTACCAGAGTTGAGAGATGGAAGCTGTCTGCCATAATAACGCTAGCATTTTGATTCCTAATCGGAGGTATTTCCCATGAGCACCCTGGTCATCAAGAACCTTCCCGAAGAACTGCACGCGCGTCTGAAGGAACAGGCTCAGCGCCACCACCGCTCCGTCACCAAGGAGGTAGTGAGCCTGATCGAGGCTGGCCTTGAGGTCCGGCGGCCCGTGCTCGAACTGCCGCCGCCGCTCGATCTCTTCGACTTCCGCGGCGGCAACGACACCATGACCCTGGTGCCAATCAATGTGGGGTGACTTATGGGACAGCGAAACGAAATCGCCGAAAACTTCGGGCGGCTGGTAACCTGTGTAATACAACAGCCCTCGTTGCAAGCAATGGCCTCCGGCTCGGCAGACCCTCGGATGGAGGCACAGTTGCTGTATGAGCGCTGGATCCGCCAACCGGATTGGGCGCTGCGCGCGGAAGCTATCCCGCTCCTCATTGGCATCGCGCCCGAAACCTGGGAGACGTCACGGAATTCTAGCGCGTGCGAAACGCTGGAAAACGAGATGTGGGCATGCTTGAAGCGGGCCGTGACGGAACAGAAAAGGCCGCGCGTACGGAACCCGGAATGCCTCGAAGAAGAATGGCGCATTGCGCCGATCGATCTCTATCAGTGGGCTCGCGCGCTCGGGATCCCGGTCCCGGAAGCTTTCGAGGCGCTCATGCAGTACATCCAACGCGTGGTTCCGGGCTCCTCGTCACCGAGCGCCATTTGCGAGGCATCTCATCCTGCGTCCGGACACGAGACTGCGAGCACAAGAGAAAAGGTGCTCGGCGCGGCGCTAAACATACTCGCGAAATGCCCGGACCGGTGTTACGACGAACATGGTCTGGTGAGTGGCGAGAAGATCACGCAGTTGATCGCGGCGCAATCCACGCGCTGGTTTGATGCCGAGAAGCCCCCGATGCGTGCCGGCGAGATGGCGGATCTGATCGATAAATGGTTGGAGTAGGCCGCTAGTGTTCTGTAACTCAAATAAGCCAGAAAATACAGTCGGCGTCGAAAACCAGATTCGTCATTCCCGCGGAAGCGGGAATCCAGTGCCGGTCTATGCTCCGCATGGAAGCCGGCTCGCGTCCGCTTCGCGGACTTGGCCGGAAATGACGGGTCTGTGTTATGCGGCGTGTTTTGTGACACTCCACTAGCGATTCCATGAACGAGACGATAGGGACGCTCAGTATCGCCGATGCGGTGGCGCGCGAATGGGAGGTGCTCGTCGTCGGAGCGGGGCCGGCGGGAGCGTTCGCCGCGCACTCCTTGGCGCGGCACGGGTTGCGGGTGCTCCTGGTCGATAAGGCGGCTTTTCCGCGCTACAAAGTGTGCGGCGCCTGCTTGAATCCACGCGCCTTGGCGGTATTGAACGCGGCCGGCCTCGGTGCCTTGGCGGAACATTGCGGAGCGGAACCCATCAAGGCGTTCCATGCCGCGATCCGGGGCCGGGATCTGATGCTCGCGGTACCGGGAGGGGTTGCGCTCAGCCGCGAGGCGTTTGATGCGGCGTTGATC
>JBOIDM010000075.1:0-4952 GCA_050740575.1 Gammaproteobacteria bacterium | reverse complement strand
GCCCGGCACGATCCCGATCGCCGTCGCCAGCATGTAAGTCGAAAGCCGGATCCGGGTGAGGCCGCAGAGCAGGTTGACGAGAAAGAAGGGGAAGATCGGTATGAGACGGAGGGTCATGAGATAGTTGAACGCGTTTTCGGCAAAACCGCGCTGAAACGCATCCATCCTTTGGCCGAACTTAGCCTCCACCCACTCCCGCAAAACATAGCGGGCGGCGAGGAACGCGAGCGTCGCTCCGCTCGTGGCCGCGATATTAACGTACAAGGTCCCGGGCACGCTCCCGAACAGAACTCCGCCCGCCAGCGTCATGATCACGGCACCGGGCAAGGACACGCCGGTGATCAGCGCATAGCTAACGATGAAGACGGCGACGGCGGTGCCGTAGTTAGCCTCGGTAAGGACCAAGAGCGCATCGCGGTGGGTCTTGAGGGCCTCGAAAGACAGGTAGCGATCCAGGTCATAATAGAAGAAGCCGGCGACGGCCATGGCGAGCGCCACGGCCAGGATGAACTTGCCTACGGGCAGAGACCGCGCTGGGTCCACGGCACACTCCTCGTTTTGCCTAAAACCGATCGACATTCCCCGGGCAAAGTCTAACACGAAGGAGTCGCGGGTGCTCGATATCCGCCAGCGGCAAGGGAGACGGCCACACCTCGGGTGTGGCCGGTACGGGGAATAAATGCTGTTTACTTGATCACATCCGGCAATATCTTAAAGCCGGTGATCCGGACGATGTTGTCAGTGTATAGGCGGCCCGCGTGACCAGGTCCTCGCCCATCGTGGGCGCGGAGCGGTATACGTTGCGCTCATCAGAATGATATTATCGCTCCAAGATAAGCGGGGACCCGAGAAGAGAGGGGATCTCCCGGCCGTGGAACCACCAGGGAGAAGAAGATTATGGCTATCCGGCGCCCATCCCTCAGCCCTTCGTTCGAAGCCGGTGCGCGGATTGTCTTCGAGACCTTGGCCGCTGCCACCGTAGAGATCGAGGCCCTGCCCGACAGGTGGGGAGTGCGGCATGGACAAGCCGCGGATCAGGATCTCGTTGCTTTCGATGTCCATCAGGAGCCCGCCGCTGCGCTTGTTGCCCCGCCATCCGCCCGGCGCGTCGGTCTCCCCGAGCGCGGTCACATATTTCGGTCGGCCGTCCACGAGACCCAGGCCGTTGAGGTGACAACGGTCTTCCGGGGCGAGGGCGGACAGGAAGGGCGGCCGCCAGCGGGGATAGAAGCTATGGTCCGCATCGAGGGTGCAAAGGCACCCGTAGCGGCCCTAAGCGACCTCATGCAAGCTGCTGGACGGCATAATGAGCGGGCCTTGCGGATGTTCGAAGCGAACGAACTCGATGATGTGCCCGGCGACGGAGGCCACGCCCGGATGGCGATCCGTGCCGTCGGTGCTGAACTCAAACCGGTACCAGCGGTGAACCAAAAAATGGCCACGCGCGTCACGCCTGAATCTGGTCCGAGCAAGCGCCACGGTCTCTTCGAGTAGCTGGATATCCAATTCGCGGCAGGCATCGCGACAGTGCTTCAGCGTTTTCTCCCGCGCCCGCGCCGAATCGTTCCAGAACCATATCGCAACGGCCAGCAGTAGGAGAGCGATCGTGTCCGCCACGAGAATTCCTAAACGTAGACGCGCAATTCGAGGTCGCCGCGCACGGCGTAAGAGACTATCGGCGCAACCCTCGCACGCACCGGCTTATCGCCTTGTCAGGGGGGTGGTGACATCACCCGTTTGAGGCAAAGACAGGTGTACGATGAGATCGGGGTGGTTATTCTTCGGACTGTTCACGCGCGTGCTCACGGGATAGGCTTCCATGCGCTCGCTAGCATAAGGCGTGAGGAGCGGTTTGAGCCGAACGGGGTCGGTCAGCCCCTGATCCATCCAAGCATCGTAATCGGCCGGATCGACGATGATCGGCATGCGGTCGTGAACACCCCGAAGGGTCTCGGCCGCCTCGGTGACGATGATACAGCATGAATCGATGCGCTCTTCCCCGTGTTCCCAGTGCTCCCAAAGACCGGCGAACGCGAATGGAGCGCCATCGTTGCGTCGTATGAAGTAAGGCTGTCTAAAGCGCCCGAGCGCTTTCCATTCGTAGTAACCATCGCACCCGATGAGGCAGCGGCGGTGCCGAAAGGCGTAGCGGAAGGCCGGCTTAGTAGCGACCGTATCGGCCCGCGCATTGATCGTACTGTACGGCGTTCTAAGTCCCTCAGACCAGTTCGGGATCAGTCCCCAGTGGAGTAGCGCGAGCTCCCGGCCTTCCTCTTTGCCATTGCGCGCGACGAGCACCGGTTGGGAGGGAGCCACGTTGTAGCTCGGCACAAGGCTCGGCGCCCCGCGTGCGCCGAAGAGATCGGCAAAGGTCTCGGGCGAAGAATAGCGCACGAAGCGGCCACACATACACCAACATTATGGCATACTCCGCTTACCCACCCAGGCATTCCGGTTGCGAATACGGCATAGTTCACAGGTATCGAGATCACAAGCCCTCTGAATGACCTGAACCATGGATAAGCGGATTGTCAGACGCGCCCTCCCGCCGGCGAACGGCCTCATAAGCGATCTGCCGCCGGTGTTGCAGCGTATTTATCGGGCGCGCGGGGTACGCTCTTCCGAGGAACTGGACTATTCGCTCGCCCGTCTTCTTCCCTACCATGAGTTGGGCGGCATGCCTCAAGCCATGGCGGCGCTCGCCGGGGCGCTTGAACGCGATGAGCGCATCGTCGTGGTCGGTGATTTCGATGCCGACGGGGCCACCGGTTGCGCGCTCGCCGTGCGCGGATTACGGGCATTGGGGGCGGCGGATGTACGCTATGTCGTCCCCAACCGCTTCGAGTATGGCTATGGCCTCACGCCCGAGATTGTGGCGATCATTCTCCCCTGCCGACCCCAGGTTCTCGTTACCGTCGATAACGGCATCTCCAGCATCGACGGGGTCGCCGCGGCGCGGCGCGCGGGAGTGCGGGTCGTGATCACGGATCATCATCTGCCGGGGCCCGCGCTGCCCGAAGCGGATGCGATCGTCAACCCCAATCAACCCGGGGATCTTTTCCCGAGCAAGTGCCTTTGCGGCGTCGGCGTCATGTTTTACGTGCTGATGGCGTTGCGCGCACATCTGCGCGCCTCGAATTGGTTCGCCCGCAAGGGATTGCCCGAACCGAACCTCGCCTCGCTCCTGGATCTCGTCGCGCTCGGCACCGTGGCCGATGTCGTCCCGCTCGACCACAATAACCGCATTCTGGTGGCCCAAGGGCTGGCCCGGATCCGGGCCGGGCGCTGTGTCCCCGGGATCCGCGCCTTGGTGTCGGCCGCGGGCCGGGATCTGGGGCGGCTGTCCGCGCGTGATCTCGGCTTCGCGGTCGGCCCGCGGCTCAATGCCGCTGGGCGTTTGGCGGACATGTCGCTCGGGATCGAGTGCCTGCTCGCCGAGGACGAAGGCAAGGCCCAGGACATGGCCGCGCGGCTCGATGGGCTCAACCGCGAGCGGCGCGACATCGAGGCCAAGATGCACGAAGAGGCGATCGGATCGCTAGCAGGCGTAGGATCTCGAGAAATCAATGAAACGGCCTATGGTGTTTGCCTGTTCCATGAGGACTGGCACCAAGGGGTGGTGGGGATCGTGGCCGGTCGCATCCGCGAACGCATCAACCGTCCCGTGATCGCTTTCGCCTCGGTTTCGGGAGATGAAATCAAGGGTTCGGCGCGCTCCGTCGCGGGTGTGCACGTCCGTGACGTGCTCGATGCCGTGGCCGCCGCGAACCCGGGGCTCATCAGCAAGTTCGGAGGGCACGCGATGGCCGCAGGCATGGCGTTGCGGCGCGCGGACTTGGCAGCGTTCGCGCGCGCGTTCGACCTGGAGGTGGAGCGCCGGATGTCGCCGGAGACGCTAAGCGATGTGGTCTATACCGATGGCGAGCTGGGTGCAGCCGATTTAGGATTGGAAATGGCTGAGGCCCTGCAGCAGGCCGGTCCCTGGGGCCAAGGCTTTCCCGAGCCGCTCTTCGACGGTGAGTTCGATCTGCAAGCCCCGCGCGTGGTCGCGGACCGGCACCTCAAGTTCGTCCTGCGGCCGGATCGAAGCACCCATACCATTGCGGGCATCGCGTTCAACGCCCTCGAGGCGGGCTGGACTCTGGAGGCGCGGCGCGTGAGGCTCGCCTACCGGCTGGCGGTCAATGAATACCAGGGGTCTCGCAGCCCGCAACTGATCGTCGAGCACATAGCGCCATCAAGCTGACCCAGCCGGCCGCGAGGATGCGGAGCGGAACCGCACCGGCGCTCGGGTCTATAAATCATAATATCGCGCATCATCGCCCCTTGAAGATGGATCCCAGGACGCCGCGCACGATCTGCCGGCCGAGGCTGCTTCCGATGCTGCGTGCCACGCTCTTGACCAAGGCATCGGCGGCGGTTTGCCTGGATCCGCTCCTTCCCGCTGCACGGCGTGGTGGCGCACGTTCGGGGGACGGCCGGTCAACGCGTGCTTGGAGATGCTCGTAGGCGGACTCGCGATCGACCGCTTGTTCATAGCGCCCGTGGAGGGGGCTCGTCCGAAGGATAGACAAGCGTTCCTCGCTGCTCGCGGGTCCCATGCGGGAAGCGGGCGGGCGGATCTGCGTGCGCTGTACCACGCCGGGGACGCCGGTCTCATCGAGGAACGAGACCAAGGCCTCGCCCACCGCGAGCTCGGTGATGGCGGTACGAACGTCGAACGCGGGATTGGCGCGGAAGGTGTCCGCGGCCGCGCGCACGGCCTTCTGATCGCGCGGTGTGAAGGCGCGCAGCGCATGTTGGATGCGGTTGCCCAATTGACCCAGGATGCTCTCGGGGATGTCGAGCGGGCTTTGGGTGATGAAATAAACCCCCACCCCCTTCGACCGAATGAGCCGCACGACCTGTTCGACCTTCTCAATGAGGGCTTTGGGCGCCTCGTTGAACAGCAG
>JBOIDM010000074.1:0-19394 GCA_050740575.1 Gammaproteobacteria bacterium | reverse complement strand
GGCGGCTTCTCCGGTCGCAATGTTGCCCGCGATGACCTGGGTCGCGGCGTAGGTTTTCTTGACCCACCGTACCGTCTCCAGGACCCCGCGGGAATGGCCGTGGGCGGTGTCGACCACGATCACATCGACGCCCGCATGCACCAAGGCTTCCACCCGCTCATAGGCGCCGGGACCGGCGCCCACGGCCGCCCCGACACGCAGCCGCTGCTGTTGGTCCTTGCAGGCGTTCGGAAACTCTTGCGATTTCTGAATATCCTTGACCGTGATCAGGCCCCGCAATTGAAATCGATCGTTAACGACCAACACCTTTTCGATGCGGTGTTGGTGTAGCAGGGCGACCACTTCCTCGCGCGTAGCCCCCTCCCCCGCCGTCACCAGCCGGTCCCTCGGGGTCATGATGCTACGCACCGGGTTCTCGAAGCGGGTTTCAAAGCGCAGATCACGGCTCGTCACGATCCCGACCAGCGCTTCCCCATCGACCACCGGTACGCCGGAAATCTTGTGAGCGCGCGTCAAGCTCAATACCTCGCGGATACTGGTTTCCGGCGACACCGTGATCGGGTCCTTGACGACCCCGCTCTCATATTTCTTGACCAGCCGCACCTCGCCTGCTTGCCGCTCGGCGCTGAGGTTTTTATGAATGACACCGATGCCCCCCTGCTGGGCCAGCGCAATCGCGAGCCGCGCATCGGTGACCGTGTCCATGGCCGCCGAAATGATCGGTATGCTGAGGCGGATCTCGCGGGTAAGCCGCGTCTCCACGCTGACGTTCCGAGGCAGCACATGGGAATAGGCTGGGACCAGCAAAACGTCATCGAAAGTCAGGGCTTCACCGGCAAGACGCATGATCATGGCCGTGGTAATGATTCGAATCTTCCATTATAAAGGGGCGGTGCATCGTGGGTAAACGCCTAGTCCAAGCATCGCCGCCGCTCCGATGATATCAGAACCTGCTCCCGCCGCATCGGCCGCGGAAGACATTTACAGCGTCACGCGCCTAAACCGCGAGGCGCGTGTGGCCCTGGAGGGGCATTTTTCGCCGCTATGGATCGAAGGCGAGGTGTCGAACCTCGCACGCCCTGCCTCGGGTCACCTATATTTCTCGCTCAAGGATGCGCAGTGCCAGGTCCGCTGCGCCATGTTCCGGTCGCGGAATTTATTCGTCAAATTCAATCCCCAGAACGGGATGCAGGTCATCGCCTACGCTCAGGTGAGCCTGTACGAGGGCCGGGGGGAGTTCCAGCTTATCGTCGAGAGCCTTGAACCCGCGGGCGAAGGCCGATTGCGCTTGGCGTTCGAGGCGCTTAAGCAAAGGCTCGCGGCCGAGGGGCTGTTCAGCGAGGCGCATAAGATTCCGATCCCGGCGCTGCCGAGTATGATCGGGGTCGTGACCTCGCCCACCGGGGCCGCGATCCGCGACATTCTGAGCGTCCTGGGGCGGCGTTTCCCTTCCATTCCGATCGTGGTCTATCCGGTGCCGGTGCAGGGCACGGGCGCCGCCGAGGCGATCGCTCGCATGATCGCGCTGGCCGACAGGCGCGCCGAGTGCGACGTGCTGATCGTGGCGCGCGGGGGCGGCTCCTTGGAGGACCTCTGGGCGTTCAACGAAGAAGCGGTCGCGCGGGCCATCTATGCGTGTAAGCTTCCGGTCGTGACCGGGATCGGCCACGAGATCGATTTCACCATCGCCGATCTGGTCGCCGACCGCCGCGCCCCGACACCCTCGGCGAGCGCCGAGCTCGTGAGTCCGGACCGGCGCCAAATCGGCGAGCAGCTCGCGATTCTGGAACGGCGGCTAGCACATCTCGGCCGCGGATCGTTGGCACGCGTGCAGATGCTACTGGAACACCTGCAGAAACGGCTGGTCCATCCGGGCCGGCGGGTGCTCGATCTCGCCCAACGCGCCGATGAGTTGTCACTGCGCTTGGAGCGCGCGGCGCGCGCCCGGATCGGGCTCAAGCGCACGCGGATCGAAACCCTGTCGACCAGGCTTTGGAGCTTGGTCCCCTCCGCGTTGATCGCGCTGCGCATGAGCGAGTGTGATCACTACGTGAGGCGGCTGCGGCACGGGATCGCTCAGACCTTAGCGAAGGCGACCGGGCAACTCGGGAGCTTAAGCCGCGCCCTGCAAGCCGTGAGCCCGCTCGCGACCCTGGAGCGCGGTTACGCCATCGTCACCCGGCTGCCTGGAGGCGAGATCCTACGCGACGCCGCGCGGGTCGCGCCCGGTTGTCAGATCGACACGCGCCTGGCACGGGGACACCTGCGCTGCCGGGTCGAAGCGGCGTTGGAAGATCAAGGGCCGGGCGAGCTGCCGGCGGATGCGAAGTGTCCAGGCGTTTAATCCCTGAACAGTCGCAATTCCCCATCACTCAGTAGCCGGAAGCCCCAGAGCGAATGCGATCTGCCTTATAGCCGAGCGCTCCTCGTCGGACACGAGTTCGCCCCCAAAACCCAGCACACTCCCTTCCTTCGCCGCCTCGGCTACACGCTCGGCGAGTATCACCAGCCAGCGCTTGTATTCCTCGCCCTCGGCAGCGGAAACCTTGCGAAACAAGATTTCCGACGTCTTCCGTAACTGCGACAAAGCGTGCTCCTTCGCCGCTGCTGCCGAAGCGATACGCTCCTGCGGCGCCGCGGGCGGCGTAACGCGCGCCTTCAGATCGGCGACCACTGCGGAGATTAAACCATCGGAGCTCCCTCGCTCCGCAACCTCCTCGAGCGCCTTACCCAGTGCCACCATCTCCTTCACGGTCCCCACGGGACCGCTAGGACTCGCCGCGGCCACCGCCATTCCGACCATGGGAGGGGCGCTAACGATGCATCGCCATTCTTCTGCGGTAAAATCTGCTTTCTTAATCATAAGTGATCATACTTGGCCCCAACCATTGCAGGTTCTCGGGCTCTCTCGATGACGCATTGCCGCAATCCGCCTTCCATTCGGCTGGCACCAACCGGCAGCACCGATCGTCCGCCAACCGACTTAACAAAAAAGCCCGGCACAAGGCCGGGCTCTCGAAGCATAAAATTAGCAATCTTTACGAATCACGAAACGTTGTCAGGCGCTTTGTCTTATTTTAACGCCCGCCACCTTCAGTACTGGCGCCGGGCCCAATTTCAGTGGCCTCATCTCCGTCAACAACACCGCCCTGATCGGCCCGGAGGAATTGAGCGCCCTTTTTGGGCTGAACAACTTATTCTTTATTCGCCCAGTAAAGCCCGTAAAGACCGATGCAACCTACTAGTACTGGAATAATCATGCCCCACTCGCCCATATATTCCTCCTTACAAAATTAACGTTTGCTTTATACGCCCGTCTTTTTGTTCGAAAGACTCGATTTAATAATATAGTCTATGTGCGGCAGAAACAACCCGTTACTCGTTGGTGATTGCCTAGTCGCGTTACGGCATGGGTCGGGTTGACGGAGCGCTATACTTAGCTTGTGAACCCGATCCCGCGGTTAAACCGAAATTCGTGGCCGCGAATCGTAATCTTGAGGTGGGCCATGCAAGAATACAAGTCCGATAAGCTCGTCGTGCGTTACGATCCTAAAATATGTATCCACGCCGGAAACTGTGTCCGTGAACTTCCGGCCGTTTTCGACACCGCCCGGGAACCGTGGATCGCCGTACACGGGGCACCTATCGAAGAGATTGTGAAGCAGGTGCAGCATTGTCCTTCGGGGGCGTTGAGCTACGAGATCCTGGAGAAGGGCTAGATTAAGGCACCGAAGCAACCACCCGTGCCGGAAAAGCGCATCCAACCCTACGGTTCCTGGGCCTCGCCGATCACAAGCGATCTCATCGTCGCTAAGTCTATCGGGCTCGGCGGTATTCAGTCCGACGGCGAGAATCTTTATTGGTACGAGATGCGGCCCGAGGAGGCCGGGCGCAACGCAGTCGTGCGCTGCAACCGGCAAGGCGCGATGTCGGACCTAGTGCCGGTGCCGTTCAGTGCCCGCACGCGCGTTCACGAGTATGGCGGCGGCGCGTTCCTCGTAAGGGATAGGGTAGCCTATTTTTCCAACTTCGAGGACCAACGCGTCTACCGCGTCATGCCCGGTGCTCCGCCCCGGGCCATCACGCCGGAAGGTGCGTTTCGCTACGCTGATGCCGTCTTGGATGCAGCCAGGCAACGCCTCATCTGCGTGCGCGAGGATCATTCCGATCCCAACCGGGAACCCATCAATGCCGTGGTGGCCCTATCGCCTGCCGGGGACGGAGATGCGCGGGTATTGGTGGCCGGCGCGGATTTCTATTCCAACCCCCGGCTGAGCCCGGATGGCCGGCGGATCTGTTGGCTCTGCTGGCATCACCCGAACATGCCTTGGGACGGGACCGAACTCTGGGTATCAAGCCTGCGGGACGACGCTTCCTTGGGCGAGGCCCAGCGCATCGCGGGCGGTCTCGAGGAATCGATCTTTCAGCCCGAGTGGTCCCCGGACGGCCGCAGCCTTTACTTCGTCTCCGATCGCAGCGGATGGTGGAACCTTTATTGTTGGACGGATCCAGGGGTCGAGGCGTTGATGCCGATGGAGGCGGAGTTCGGCGTTCCCCAGTGGGCGTTCGGAGAAAGCACCTATGCCCTTCTATCACCGCGCGAGATCGCGTGCACGTACCTACGCCATGGAGCGAGCCACTTGGCGCTCCTTAACCTGGGATCCGGCAAGTTGGACGCACTGGAGACGCCCTATACGGGTATCGCGTCGCTGCGCGCACACGGGGAACGCGAGATTGCGTTTATCGGCGCTTCGCCCACGGAGTTTCCCTCCGTTGTCACGCTTAACATCGCCTCGGGGAACATCCGTGTTTTGAAGCGCTCCAGTGATCTCGACCTCGATCCCGACTATGTTTCGGTGGGCGAGCCGATCGAATTTCCGACCGACAGCGGCCACGACGGCGCACATGGGTTTTTCTATGCGCCCGCGAATAGGGACTTCACGGCCCCGCCGGACGAGCTCCCGCCGCTTCTCGTGACCAGCCACGGGGGACCCACGGCCGCGGCCAACAACGGCTTGAAGCTCGCGACACAGTTCTTCACCAGCCGAGGATTCGCGGTCCTGGATGTCAATTACGGGGGTAGCAGCGGGTTCGGCCGCGCCTATCGCAAACGTCTCTACGGCCAGTGGGGGGTCGTCGATGTCCAGGATTGCATCCAGAGCGCGCTGCATCTGGTCCGCCGAGGCACGGTCGATCCCAAGCGGCTGGCCATTCGCGGCGGCAGCGCCGGAGGTTTCACGACACTCGCCGCGCTCACGTTTCACAATGTGTTTACCGCCGGGGCGAGTCACTATGGTGTGAGCGATCTCGAAGCCTTGGCCCGCGAGACGCACAAGTTCGAATCGCGTTACCTAGACCAGCTCATCGGCGCCTACCCGGCGCGCGCCGCTATGTACCGCGCACGCTCACCGATCCACGCGCTGGAGCGCCTGTCTTGCCCCGTGATCTTTTTCCAAGGGTTGGAGGACAAGGTGGTGCCGCCGAACCAAGCCGAGAGGATGGTCGCCGCCTTGCGCAGTAAAGGGTTGCCCGTAGCTTATGTCGCTTACGAGGGCGAGCAGCATGGCTTTCGCCAGGCCAAGAACATCAAACGCACCCTGGACGCCGAGCTGTATTTCTACTCGCGCGTCTACGGGTTCGAACTCGCACAGCCGGTCGAACCGGTGACAATAGAAAACCTCCGTTGATCCTTAGAGCTTTGATCCTGCACGGGCCACACCGCCGGGGTGGCACGCTGGGCAAGGACCCAGTAACGTGCCATGTTAAACGAGGTTTCATGCCCACGATCGATGCGGCTCCCTTCGTTCGTGGCAGCTCGGCTTAAACCGCTTTCCGACCGACAACGGCAAGCCAAGGCTGTTCAGCGCAAGGTAGTCCCCGCGGTCGATAGTAGTGTTTTATGATCTCGAAACCGGCGGCTTCCAAGAGTAGCTGATAGCTGGCGATCTCAAGATAAGTGCCGTAGCGATCTCCCTGCCACCCCTCGCTGTTTCCTCTGGGATTTGACGAAAAAAGCACTCCTCGTGGTTTTAGCGCGGACCTCAGCTCTTTTAGTACCCGGAGCATTTCCTGAAAAGGAACATGAAAGAGCGAAGCATTGGCAAAAATACCGTCGACAAACTGCTCGGGCAAGTCCAGTTTAAGGAAATCCTGCTGGAGCACCGGAAGCCCAGTCAGTGATCTCGCCATCTCACAAAATGCGTGGCTTCCGTCCAAGCCGATGGCATGATGTCCCTCATTCTTGAAATAGAGAAGATCGCGGCCAGGACCGCACCCCAGATCCAATAAGGATAGACCTTTTTGTTTGGGCAGAGCCGATAGTAATGCCTCATAATTTTGCGTCACATCGTGGTCTTTCGTCCCGTGCCAAAAGCTCGTTGCATTGGCGTTGTAATGTTCGATCGTAGCCGAGCTGATGCTTTCTAATTCATCGGGCGACCAGAACCTACTCATGGCGATGCCGCCTTACCAAGTCAAGATCTTTCATTCCATGAAAGATATTCAGAAACAGGACTGGGGTCAAATTAGCTCAGTAAGTTTTCCCTTCTCCGATTACGAGTACCTGCTGGCGCTTGAAACGAGTCAGAGTGTTGGGGGTGCAACAGGCTGGATACCTTACTACGTCACCGTATGGCGGGGATCCGAGCTTGTGGGAGCAAGCTGTGCCTATCTGAAAAATAATAGTTATGGAGAATACATCTTCGACTGGGACTGGGTGGCTGCCTATCATCGCTTCGCGCTGCCTTACTATCCAAAGCTGGTTTCGGCCATACCGTTTACTCCTGCTACGGGCGCCAAAATCCTGTTACACCCCCATGCGGACAGAGTAGCGGTCTCGCATGCATTAATCTCTGCGATGCTGGCATTGGCTGAAGAGCACGGCTGCCATTCTGTCCATGGCCTCTTCCTCCCGCCGGAGGAAGTCCCTCATTTCGCTGAAAGAGGTTTTTTAATCCGGCATAGCTTTCAGTACCACTGGTTTAATAGAGAGTATCGTGATTTTTCCGATTTTCTGGATCATCTTAAGACAAGAAGAAGGAAGCAGATCGTGCGGGAACGAGAACAATTAATGGCAGGAGGGATCGAGATCGCGGTGCTTACCGGTGAGGTCATCCTTCCTAGACATGCCGGGATCATGTACCGGTTCTATCTTTCTACGATAGCAAAAATGGGCGCTTATCCCTATCTCACGCCTGCTTTTTTCGATTTCGTAATAGAAACGATGAAAGATCGACTGGTCCTTATTTTGGCCTACAGACGGGGAACGGAAATAGCAGGCACGATCAATTATCGAAAAGGGAATCATCTTTACGGCCGCTATTGGGGCGCTGATGAAGATGTGAAGCACTTACATTTCGAGCTTTGTTATTACCAGTCCATCGACTATGCCATACGCAATAAAATCACGCTCTTTGAAGCTGGGGCCCAAGGCGAACATAAGTTTCCGCGCGGCTTTCTCCCGGAACGCAACTACAGTGCACATTGGATTTTTCATCCGCAGTTTCGAACCGCCATTGCCCAGTTCATCGATGAGGAAAAAGTTCTGATAAGCCGGTTCATTGAGGATAAGCTAGGCAGGTCTCCTTACCGTCAACAAGTTCAGGGATCAGAGCTTGTGAAGAAATCGTAGTCATGTTTCCTCTCCGCATATCCGTTACGATTTCGCCATGCACACGCCATCATTCGTTGAGACCTGCGTGGAAAGCAGAATTATGTAACGCAAAAACGCGGTGACCCTATCGTCATAGATATCGTTGTGGTCCGGTATGATCCTTTTATCGACGTTAATCACAAGGTAGGGGTTGCGTGAGACTGAGGTCGGCGTGCGTATCAGCGCGGACCCGGGAAACCCGATCTCCTTACCCGGTTTATCCTCACACCATTCTTGTTTAACCTGCGTGAGACCTTGATCTCCGGCATCGTCGGAACCGGCCATTTGATCGCGATACTCGAGTCTATGCGTCCGATAAGGTTCGAAATGCCCTACCGCGGTTATGTCGGCAGAGCCTTCCGAGATGACTTCCGTTCCTTGTCCGGTGGGCTTACGGCGCGTCATGTCCTTATGCTTTTCGAACAGCGTCGAAACGAATCGTCCGGCCGAGAATGCGTATTTCGTCGCCCAGTCTGCCTCTGACGTAAGTATCGTCAATACAGGCAGTTGCAATGGAAAGTAAGTGCGCCTCGCGTTCGCCATATCGCTCAAGGGTGCAAACCGCAGCGCCTCAAAGGCGGGGTTAATCAAAACCACGAGATCGGCAAACCCCGGTACATCCGTATTCGTGCCTAGCGGTCCCTTCGTGACCACAAAGCGTTGCGCTAAAATCTGCGACAGCGCCGAATATACCAGAGCGCCTCCAAAGCTGTGGCCGATGACCACCAGCCGGCTGTGACTCTGCGGCTCACCGGTGATATCGTGCATCACGTTGCGAAGATCCTCGAGCCTCGATAGCACTTCGGTCACAGCCCCATGCCCGACCTTATGTGCGGTGTTTTTGCGATCCCAGAACGTCACATTATCCACCCAGGGAATATCGATGGACTCGCCGCGCCAACCGAAATAGATACCCACGACCTTGCGTGGAGCCCGGCCCTCCAGTTTGCTGGAAACACTTTCCAAGTGACTGAGTTTTTCGAGCGTGGTTCTGAAACTAACGACGTTGCTATCATCCGTCCTGGCATTGTGCTTCCAACCGTGAACAAAAACGACCATGAGAGCATTTCTCGAACGAATTTCATCATGTCTGGCCGTGTATCTGATGATTTCGTCGATCACAGCATCCATCTGCCCACGATCTTGCAGTTGCCCTTGATCATCAAATTCAATGAAGCCTAAAAGATAGTCATTGTCTCTGTGGGCATCCTCGTATTGTTCTATCGACTTGTTTTCACAGTCGGCGACGGGGTCCGTACTCCTGCAGACCTTGTAATCGGTGCGGTACTGCGAAGTCACTGTGCAACCGGAAATGCACAAGGACAGAACGACGAGTCGGAGTACTCTCGCGTTAGTAGTCCTGCAGATCATGTCTGTCAACCCTGTTTGCATATATCCTCCTTCTGCAACGCGCTGTGCTGGAAGTCTTAAGCCACGGGGACAGCCCGGCGGCCGTAGTCCGATGATCCAGCACCCCCCCTTTTTACTTACCATCATTCCGTCATTGTTGCAGCCGCGGATGTTTCGCCTTCCCTTCCGCGTGCTGGAACGCCTAACCGCCGGTCCAATCTCCAATAGTAGCAGCTTTCCTTTCCATGCTTACCAATCTCCCAAGCGGTCTTCGGGAGACAGTACTACGCACCCCTTTTACTGGCCTGCCAAGGGGTTGATCTCTACGGCCCTGGCGCTACAAACGATGCCGCTGATCGTATTCCTGGAAGCCCATGAGCGGCCCATCCCACGCCCTTCCTAAGGCCATTACCTTGAACCGCTCTCCCATGCCTTGGGGCAAAATGAGCCGCTTCGCGTCCTGGATAGGATACCAGCCCCCCGGCGGATCCGCCGTCCCGAGCGACTTTAGCACCTCCTCCAGACCACAGCCAATCAGGAAATGGGCCTGGGTCGCGTAACCCAATACCGCGAGCCCGCACGCTTCCGCAGATTCGGCCACCGCCGTGAAATCGACGTAGCTGCTGATATCCTGGAGTCCGATGAGGATCAGCGGATCGGCGTGGACCCGATGACGGTAGTGGCACATCAGCGTGCCCCCGCAGCGTTCGGGCAGGTAGTACTCGCGGCGGGTGTAACCATAATCGATGCAAAGGAAGATGCCGCGGTTCAGAAATTCCGTCACTGTTCCCAACCACGCCGTTAAGGCGAGATTGACCTCGGAGACATAACCCTCCGGGAGCGGGGATCCCAGTGCGCCCTGGATCGCCTCGATCCGTGCTCGTAGGCACGGTTCGGCCGGGACCTCCTCACCCCAGGCGAAGCCATCGGCCTGCCATCCCACGTGTTGTTCGTAAAGCTTCCCGGCGGCCACGCGAAAGCGGTGCACGGGCAGCGCGTCGAGCACCTCGTTAGCAATCATGATCCCGCGCCAAGGCTCGCTGGGAGGCCGCTCCAGCCATGCGATCCTTGGAGCCAGATGCGGGACGGCGCTTTCTATCCATTCCCGTTGGCGTGCGCGCAGATCCGCGCTGATTTCAAGAATAAAGTAGGCTTCCGGCAAGCTATCCAGGCGTTCGAGCTCGGTCAGGATCTCGACGGCGAGCCTGCCCGTGCCCGCGCCAAGCTCGCAGATGATGCCACCGCCGAGCCGCGCGAGCACCTCGCGGCATGGCCGTGCGAGGCAACGCCCGAACAGCGGGGAGAGCTCCGGGGCGGTGATGAAATCACCGCTAGCGCCGAGTTTCGTGCTCCCGGCGCTGTAATACCCGAGACCGGGGGCGTAGAGCGCGAGTTCCATGTAGCGTGCGAAGCTCATGCTCCCGCCGGATGCGGCCAATTCCTCGCGGATCGCCTCGATCAACCGCGCGCTATGGGCCGCGGCCTCGGGCTTAGGCGAAAGTGATCCGGCGCCGGACACGCGCAACTCTCCCCTTTCGTCGCCGGCCCGCTCCATACCCCGCAGGCGATGTAGTTTGACTCGAGCTATTTGTAGCGACGCTGAAAATCCGGCAATTCGCCGTCCAGAAACCAGCGCTTCTGACCCGCCTCATACCACCATTTCTGGACCTCGCGGAGCGTGGCGACCTGGCCCGCGTCCTGGTAATAATAATGGAACAGAACCGTTACGGTAGCCTCGGTCTGAGTTGAGTTCAGGGTCTGATTGACGATCTCGTAGGAGGCGATCCGGATGTCTCCGAGGGGTTCCGTATTCATCGGGGGATAGGGGCCGGTACGGGAAACACGATACAACGCCGCCGCGTCGTAGTCTCCCCAGCGCAGCGCGTTTTCGTAGGTGGTCACGCTCAGCTCCAGGTTGTCCAGGCGGTCGCGAGCCTCCATCCCCGCGCACGCGCCGACGCTCACTGCGAGCATGATCAGACGCGCACCCGCGAAGCTTATTGCCGACGTTTGTCGTTTTTTCTGCATTAACGCTGCCCTCGGTAATGGAATCACGCAGAGGATGTTCACGCGTGTGGTTTGGGTCCGCTTGCGGACGAGCCCAGGAGGTCTGCATGGGGAACCGGTGCAAGCGCTTGCTCGGACTTATCAAATTCCGCCCAAAGCTCGCGGATCCGGCGCCCCTCGAGCGGGTGTATGACCTCGCCCGCGATATCGGCCAGGGGCCGCAACACGAAGGCATAGCGGGTAATGTCCTTACGCGGCAGATCCAAGCCATTGTCCCGAATCACCAGATCATCATACAGCAAGATGTCGAGGTCGAGCGGCCGGGGCGCATAGCGCGGCGTATCGGGTGTGCGGCCATGCTGAGACTCGATCGCGGCTAGGCGCGTCCGCAATGCATGCGGATCCAACTCGGTCCTGAGGCCCACGACAAGATTGTAGAAATGATCTCCGGGAAAGCCAATGGCGGCGCTTTCGTATACGGGCGACAGGATCAATTCCCCGAACTGGCCGCGCAGTGATGCGATGGCGCTGCGAATGTTGACCCGGCGCTCGACATTGCTGCCTATACTTAGATAGACCCGTGCCACGCCTCCTCCCGGCGGCCGCGCTCGATAACGACCCCGATGTCGCGTACACCGCGCACGGCGCCCTGCTTGTTTAGCCGCAAGCGGAGCCAGGGTATATCGAACTCCTTGATGATGAGCCCGGCGACAGCTTCGGCGAGCGACTCGACCAAGTGGTAACGGCTGTCGGTGACGAAGGCCGTCACCCGCTTGGCGACCTCTTTATAATTCAGCGTGTCGGCTACCGAATCGGTGAGCGCCGCTTTGCGGATATCGGTGCCCATCTCGAGGTCGAAGATGACCACTTGCTTGAGCTGTCGCTCCCAGGCATAGATCCCGATCACGGTTTCAATGCGCAGATCGTTTATGTAAATGATATCCATGCGCCGTTCAATCGTATGCGCCTGGCCACGTCCGCGGTTTCCACATGGCTTCTCCTGTTCGATGATAGGACACTAAACCCGATGCGTGCTTGACCTGTCAAGGCCAAGCGCTTCCAATAGCGTCATGCTGCTCGAACTCTCCCTGATTGTCCTCGCTTATCTTTTGGGATCGATCTCCTCGGCCATCGTCGTCTGCCGGGCGGGCGGATTCCCCGATCCGCGTGCGCAGGGCTCGGGCAACCCGGGCGCGACCAACGTCTTGAGGCTCGCCGGCAAGTCAGCGGCGGTCATCACTTTGGCGGGGGATCTGCTCAAGGGTGTGCTTCCGCTGCTCGTCGGGCGCGCATTGGGCGTATCCGATCCGAGTCTCGCCTTAATAGGCCTCGCGGCGTTTTTGGGTCATCTGTACCCGGTATTCTTTGGCTTCCACGGAGGCAAGGGAGTCGCAACCTTCATCGGCGTGCTCTATGGCCTCGCTTGGCCGGCCGGCATCGGCTACATGCTGGTTTGGCTGGTGTTGGCGGGCCTGTTTCGCTATTCGTCGCTGGCCGCCTTGGGCGCAGCCGCATGCGCACCGCTCATGGTTTTTTTGTTTGACCGCTCCTGGATTCATGCCACGGTTATGGTGGTGATGGTGGCGCTGATCTTCTGGAGGCACCGGGTAAACCTGCGCAAGTTACTCGCGGGGACAGAATCGAAAATCGGAGCCAAACAGCCGGTCACATGGGCGGAATAGCAGGGGTCTAAACGGGAGGCAGTTCAGCCAGGGGCCAGCGCGGCCGGACCGAGAACTCGAGCCCGTCGCGGTGGCCGGCGCGTAGGCGCACCCACCCCGCATAGGCGATCATCGCGCCATTATCGGTGCAAAACTCGGGTCGTGGATAGTAGACCTGCACCCTGTCGCCGCTCAGCTCGCGCAAGCGAGCGCGCAAGGCGGTGTTGGCACTCACGCCGCCCGCTGCCACGAGCCGCCGGTAACCCGTCGCCTTGAGCGCGCGCCGGCACTTGATCACCAGCGTGTCGACCACCGCATCGGCGAAAGCGCGCGCGATATCCGCCCGCGTCTTTTGATCGTCGCGTGTCGTCCGCAGGGCTTGGAGCGTAGCCGTCTTCAAGCCGCTGAAACTAAAGTTCAGGCCGGGCTGGTGGGTCATGGGACGCGGAAACACGAATCGGCCCGCTTCGCCCTGCGCCGCAAGACGCTCGAGCGCGGGACCGCCCGGATACCCGAGACCGAGCAGCTTCGCCGCCTTGTCGAAGGCCTCGCCCGCGGCATCGTCCACGGACTCGCCGAGGATCCGATAGGTCCCGACCCGCGGCATATCCACGAGCTGGGTGTGTCCGCCGGACACGAGGAGCACGAGCAAGGGCGGCTCGGGCGGGGTGGGCTCCAACATAGGGGCGAGGAGATGGCCCTCCATATGATGGACCCCTAAGCACGGGATCCCGAGCGACCATGCCAAGCTGCGCGCCACGGCCGCGCCGACGAGCAGCGCGCCGATGAGACCCGGCCCCGCCGTATAGCTGATACCCGCGAGATCGCGCGCCTCACAGCCCGCGTTACGGAGTGCCGATCGGAGCAACGGGATAATGTGGGAAACATGATCGCGCGAGGCCAGCTCGGGCACCACGCCTCCATATTGCGCATGGAGGGGGGCCTGGGTGCGCAAACGATGGGCTAACAGTCCGCGCTCGGAATCGTAGATCGCGATCCCGGTCTCGTCACACGAGGTTTCTATTCCCAATACGCGCACGGACTACTCTATTAATTACGGTACGTACTTTGCCAACGGAACAGAGTCGATTACACTATGCCGCTTTTGTGATGAAACTATTTCAACAAGGATCTGATTCTAAATGCCGTCAGTAAGAGTGAGAGACAACGAACCCTTCGACATCGCCTTGCGGCGCTTCAAGCGCGCCTGTGAAAAGGCGGGCGTCCTGGCCGAGGTACACCGGCGCGAATTTTACGAGAAACCGACCCAGGTGCGAAAGCGCAAGGCAGCCGCGGCGGTCAAGCGTTGGCAAAAGAAGCTTGCGCGCACCCAAGCCCGCCTCACACCCACCGCATTCGGGCAGCGGGGCAAACCCATAGTCCGGCGTTTCCATCGAAGCTCGTACACGGATGCCGCTCACGCTTAAACAGCGCGTGCAGGCTCGCGAACATGGTACGAGCTGGCCAGGCCCATAAACACCGCCTGGGCGGATGAATCAAGCGACCCGCGGCGACTGACTGGCATTGTGCCTTGCCCCGTCTATACTCGAAAGAGTAAGGCATAGGCATGACCCGACGCATCTCACAGCCGGTCATCGACGAGTTGTTGTCCAGGACTGACGTCGTCGAAGTGATCGATGAGTTCCTCAGCTTGCGTAAGGCTGGGCGCAATTATGTAGCGCTTTGCCCCTTCCACAACGAGAAAACCCCCTCGTTCAGCATCAACCGCGAGAAACAGTTTTATTACTGTTTCGGGTGCGGCGCCGGTGGCTCCGCCATCAATTTTTTGATGAATTACCTGCGGCTGAACTTCGTCGAGGCGGTCTCGCAGCTCGCGGATCGCGCCGGTATGACGCTCCCCGGCACCGATCCTGAAACGCCTCGATCCCCCAGTGCCGATCTATACGATATCTTGGCGCAGGCTGCCAAGCACTATGCGGCGCAGTTGCGCCAACATCCCGCGGCAAACCGGGCCGTCGCCTACCTCAAGCAGCGCGGTTTAACCGGCCGTGTCGCCGCCGATTTCGACCTGGGTTATGCCCCACCCGATTGGGATGGGCTGCGGCGGGCCTTGGGAGCTTCCCCGGAATCCCTGCGCATGCTTAGCCTGGCGGGGCTTGCAATCGCAAAACCGGATGGTCGCTATTACGACCGTTTTCGCGACCGGATCATGTTTCCGATCCGAGACCCGCGGGGCAGGATCGTCGGCTTTGGTGGACGTGGACTGGACGGCGCCGAGCCCAAGTACCTTAACTCCCCCGAGACCCCGGTTTTCCATAAAGGGGCCGAGCTGTACGGAATGCACCGGGCTTTAACAGGCGCAGCGGGTCCACAGCGCCTTTTAGTCGTGGAAGGTTATATGGATGTGATCGCCCTGGCGCAGTTCGGGATCAACCATGCGGTCGCGACGCTCGGCACCGCACTCACCCGAGATCACGTCACCCGCCTGTTTCGCACGGTTCCTGAGGTGATTTTATGCTTCGATGGCGATGAGGCCGGCGAGCGTGCCGCTTGGCGCTCGCTTAACGTGATCCTGCCCCAGATGAAGGACGGGCGAACGGTGGGCTTTCTTTTCTTGCCGGCGGGCGAGGATCCCGACAGTTGGGTGCGTAAGGCGGACACCACGCTATTCGAAAACACGGACAAGGTGACAGCCCTCTCTGAATTCCTCTTCGCAAGCCTATTAAAAAGGGTCAACCGAAATACACCTGAAGGTAACGCCCAGCTGGTCGCACTAGCAAATCCGTACATAAACCTGCTACCGCCCGGCGCATTACAACAGCTGTTGCGACGCCGCTTAGGGGAACTTTCAACGCTGGATGCGGACGAACTAGCGGGTTTGGCGCGTCCGGCCGAGAAAGTCGTCGTCCCGAATCGCCGCCCACCCATTATTCAGGCCGCGATTGCAATCGTACTGCGGCGCCCGGAATTAGCCATGCAGGTCGATTTGACGCAGGATCTTGCGCCGGTGGAGCTTCCTCACATCGGGATATTTTTAGAGTTGGTTCGTGTGATCCAAGATCATCCCGGAATCCATTGCGGCGCCCTTCTCGAGCGGTGGCGCGACACCGAAGAAAGCAGTTTATTGAATCGGCTGGCGGCCAAGGACTCGCTAGTGTCCAACGAGGCGCTCGAAGCGGAATTCGCGGGGATCATGAAACGCTTACAGTCTCTCGCGAAAAAGCAGCGGTGCGAGCGCTTACTGACTTCCAATCGGGGCGCGCTTACGCAGCGAGCAAAATCCGAACTGCGCGCGGCACTCGCCATCAACAGCAGGGCAGCCATAAGCACTAGCGATATTATTAACGAGTGAGATAAAATAAGCGTTTTTGCGCCGAATTAACAGTAATTTGATCAGAGCGTCCTGGCAGATTTGGAATTGCTTTACTATACTTTCGATTAATCTTTCAACGCATTGAACAGGTTATATTTTAACTATGGATACTCCCGAAGATATCGATTCAGGCGATGAGCGCTCGCAGATTAAACAACTCATCGCGAAAGGGAAAGAGCAGGGTTTTCTGACCTATCACGAGGTCAATGACCACCTGCCGGAGGGCATCGTCGATCCCGAGCAAATCGAGGACATCATCGGGATGATCACGGACATGGGAATTGAGGTCCATGAAACAGCGCCCGATATCGAATCCCTGCTGTTGGCCGACACGGCGATCGCCGCCGATGAGGATGTCGCGGAAGACGCCGCGGCCGCCTTTGTGCCTGTGGACGACGAGTTCGGCCGCACCACTGATCCAGTTCGCATGTATATGCGCGAGATGGGCACGGTAGATCTGCTCACGCGCGAGGGTGAGATAGCGATCGCAAAGCGCATTGAAGATGGGCTCAATCAAGCACTCTCGGCGCTCGCCGACTTTCCTCACATCGTCGAAAAACTGCTAACTGAATACGATCAGGTGGAAGCCGGCGAGTCGAAACTAAGCGACGTGCTCAACGGCTTCTCTTCCGGAGAGGAGCTAAAGCCTGCCGAATTGAAGCCACCGGTCGTGCCGGCGAACCTTCGCCCCGTCAAGGACGAGGATGAGGAGGTCGAGGAACGGGAACAGGACGACGAGACAGACCCACTGAGTTCGGCTTTGAATCCCGAGGAGGTCAAAGAGCGGTTTGTCTCCCTTAAAAAAATGCACCAAAAGATTCTCAGCGCGGTGAAGAGAAACGGGCGCAATGATCCCAAGACCAAAAGGCTGCGGGACGGACTTTGCGCATACGTTCTCGAGTTTCGATTTGTACCCAAGCTTGTCGATAAGCTTTCAATCGAGGTGCGGCAAATCGTCGAGAATATTCGCGCGCTGGAGCGGGAAATCATGGAGATTTGCACGCAGCGTGCGAACATGCCCCGCAAAGACGCGATCAGCTCGTTGCAGAACAACGAGACTAACCTTCAATGGACCAAATCCTTAGCGCGTTCGCGTAAACCGTGGGCAGCCGCCATCAGGGCGCATGATGATGAAATCGTACAAGCGCAAAAGAAGCTCGCTGCGATTGAAAAAAACATAGGACTGACGATTGTTGAAATTAAGGACATAAACCGCCGCATGTCGATTGGGGAGGCGAAAGCACGCCGTGCAAAGAAGGAAATGGTTGAGGCAAACCTGCGGCTGGTCATCTCGATTGCGAAGAAATACACCAACCGCGGGTTGTTGTTTCTGGATCTGATTCAGGAAGGGAACATCGGGCTGATGAAGGCTGTGGATAAATTCGAATACCGCCGGGGTTACAAGTTTTCCACCTACGCCACCTGGTGGATACGGCAAGCGATCACGCGCTCGATCGCCGACCAAGCCCGAACGATTCGAATTCCCGTACATATGATTGAAACAATCAACAAGCTCAACCGGATCTCGCGCCAAATCGTCCAGGAAATGGGTCGGGAACCCACTCCCGAAGAGCTGGCCAAGCGTATGGAAATGCCTGAGGAAAAGATCCGTAAGGTATTAAAAATTGCTAAGGAACCGATCTCCATGGGAACTCCCATCGGTGACGACGAAGACTCGCATTTAGGGGATTTCATTGAAGACCAAAACACCCTGATGCCGATGGACCTCGCTACCTTCGAGGGCCTGTGTCGGACAACGCGAGAAGTATTGGCAGGATTGACTCCACGGGAAACCAAGGTATTACAGATGCGCTTCGGTATTGACATGAACACCGATCACACCTTGGAAGAAGTCGGTAAGCAATTTGACGTCACCCGGGAACGCATTAGACAAATTGAAGCCAAGGCGTTGCGGAAACTGCGCCATCCTTCCCGTTCGGAACAACTGCGCACCTTCCTCGATTAACGGTTGATGGCTGCGGGCCTGTAGCTCAGTCGGTTAGAGCAGGGGACTCATAATCCCTTGGTCGTAGGTTCGAGTCCTACCGGGCCCATCATAAAATCAATAAGTTATGCGCATATTCGGCCTCGCAGCAAAACCAATGCGGACTTTTGCGGGACTCGGTACCGCAAATTGCGTTGGCTGCCTCGATGAGACTCGATAGCTCGGCGGCCGAATAATGCGTCGTGATTCGACCCGATTTGTGCCCCAACAAATCTTGTCGATCTTCGAAGCTCACTCCTGCTGAACGTAACCGTCGCCCGGCCATTGGCGGCCAATTACCCCGAGGGATCCGGCCGGATCATGGAGTCGAGTGTCTTGTCGATGAAGGCCGCTTGTTCGGCGGAATCTATCCGTTTGCCGTTTGCCAGCCTTTGGGCCTGCTCGAACAGCGGCTCGAAGAGATTTGCCTGGTCGACCGGCGCTTGCAGGGTGATACGCCCGGCGGCGGCGATCGCAAATTCGTCGCGTGTGAGTGGATTGCATCAACCGAGTATGCGTCATGATTGATATCTTGCCCATGCGCGCGAGAGCTCCTCGCTATAACTACAGAATATCGGTATAAACAGCACGGCTCAGGTGCTCGGGCCGAACAACAAGCGTAATTGACCAACGCACTGCTTCATCTTTCTCCATACAAACTGCTGAGCCGGGTTTGAAACTCACGACCGGTTGATCCTCATCATCGGCGACGAGACGTGACACCAGTAAACCCAGAAACGGCAGGTGACTGATGATCACGGCTTCCTCACCGATCTCCTCAACCTGCTTTGCGAACTTCATTGGCGGATCGTCGGGGTTGAGACCGGACATTACGTCAATACTCACGTTTCTCCCTGAGTCCTTGGCGAGGATCTCGGCGGTTTGCCGTGCACGAGTCTTACCGCTATGAATGATCCGCGATGCGCGCACCTTAGCGGCATTAAGAAACTGGGCAAGCCGCTCGATATCCCGACGCCCGGTATCGCTTAACGGTCGGTCCGGATCCACTTCCTTTGGTACGGCGTGTCCGTGTTGAACCAGGTAGATCCTCATTCTATAACCTCCCGAAAGACCATCACGCCTGCGCCCCAGGCATAGTCTGGTCGACGTTCGTTTTTCCCATCCCTGGTTCTGGATTCGGGCCGCTGTGTCAACTGCGCATCAATCAAACTCTGGCACGGCGTTCGTCGAAGCGCCAGAGCCCTGCCTTCCGAGCGACGGCATTGGCTTGTGCCATCTCCTGATCATTCGGCCGACGGTTGATCTCCGTGTACTGCACGGTGCCGTCCTTGCCTGGGGCACCAACCTGAAACTCCGGCCGGTACTGGCCCATGAGATTGATGTAGGTGTCCGGCGACAGCTCATCGGCCAACCACCCGCAGATCGCCGCAGTTTCTTCCGTCTGCC
>JBOIDM010000073.1:0-3961 GCA_050740575.1 Gammaproteobacteria bacterium | reverse complement strand
GCTTATCGGTCAACTTCCGTGCAAACGTCGCTACGGATGCGTGTAACACCGGCTTCCGGCTTTTTCGTCTTGTTCGAGTCTGAGCTTGAGATTGTACAGCAATCGATCCCGGTAAACCGCAATCTTCGGTTTCAACCCCGGTGGCCTAAAGCGGGTTACAGTGAAGCGCAAGCGTGATGTGATCTGCCGCAGTGCAGGGCTTAGGGTGTCTGCGGTCCGGTCGAAGTCGCGCCGCGAATGAGCTCTTTCGCCTGCTCTAGTTTCATACGGTCCCAGGCTGAGATGATGTCTTTCAAACGCCCTACTGTATCGGCATCCATCTCTGTGATATCAGCCGACGCGGCTTTACCTGCATCGGTTTCCTGCTCCGAACTCCCGGTCTCAGCACGGCCCTCGGCGGCGGTTAAGTCGGCTGCCGCCGGTTCAGCCTCTCTCTCAACCGGAACCTCAAGGGCACTTGCGGCTGCGCCCGCCGACTCCGGCGCTTGAAATGCTCGGCTTCGAAGCTCATTCCGCATACCGTCCGGCACGACGATGGCAGTGTCATCGATGACTTTTCCGCTCTCAAAGACAAGTATACGCGGCCCGCCCAGGGGACTCCGATACCAGGTGGGGGGGGTCCCGGAAAACTGCGTATTGCCCGAGCTTGGGTTAATCCATTGGTACATGCGTGCCTGCGCCGGTATGACGACGAATAGTACGCCCGACAGAACAACGCACGCTGTTTGGCTCTTCATGTTTTCGCCCCTTATTGGATCATGCTACGTCACTGCCAAGTATAGCACCGGTTTGCAATTGCCCTTATAACTCCGGGGGTTGTAAACACAATGCCTTGGCGATGACCGATGCCGACCTCAGGCTCATCGCCGTCGCTAACCCATCTCTCCGGCGTAGTCTTCATGATAGACTGCGTGGCATAGCAGTCTACCATGTCAGACTCCAGGTGGCACCTCGATTTAAAGCGACGCTTGATTGAGTGTCGGCGCTGCCCGCGCCTCGTGGCCTACCGCGAGCGCATCGCGCAGACCAAGGTTAAGCGCTTCCGGAGCAACGATTACTGGGGACGACCGGTACCGAGCTTCGGTAATGCGGACGCGCGCCTCTTGGTCATTGGTCTCGCCCCGGCCGCACACGGCGGCAATAGGACTGGACGCATGTTCACCGGCGATCGCAGCGGAGATTGGCTATATGAAGCGCTTTACCGTGCTGGCTTCGCCGGTCAACCGACCTCAACGCACGCCGACGACGGCCTCACGCTACGCGACTGTTACATCACTTCCGCCGTTCACTGCGCGCCGCCCGCAAACAAGCCCCTGGGTGAAGAATTCACCGCCTGCCTGCCTTACTTGCTGGAGGAATTGCAACGGCTGGAATACTTACGCGCGATCGTCGTACTCGGCCGCAGCGCTTTCAACGCTTTTCTCAACGCGCGCCAAGCGCTGGGGCTTCCGGTACCATCACCCGCGCTAGCGTTCGGCCATGCTCGCTGCCACGATATCGACGGCTTGACGCTCGTATGCTCTTACCACCCCAGCCAGCAAAACACCTTCACCGGGCGTCTCACCCGCGAGATGTTTCATCAGGTATTCCAGTGTGTGCGCGCCGCGCTCGACACGGCGCCGGCGATAGAAAAAAAGGCGGGGCCAAGCCCCGCCAAACACACAAGGCGGGATGCTTAAACCTGCACGGCGATCTTTCGCGGTTGCATGCGTTCTTGCTTCGGAATCACGATCTCGAGAACACCATTCCGGCCGATCGCCTCGATGCGCTCCGCATCCACCGTGTCCGGCAGACTGAAGCGGCGATAAAATGTCCCCCGGGCTCGCTCCACGCGCTTGTAACCCGCCCGGGCCTCCTCATTGTCCAATGCGCGCTCACCTTTAATCGCTAACACCCCATGGTCCATCGTAATTTCGATGTCTTTCGGATCGATGCCCGGTAAATCGGCATACAGTACGAAGCGCTTATCTTCCTCTTTGATATCTATGCCCGGCGTCCATTCGGTGGTGGCCGCACTCGAGTTGTCGCCGTTGTGATCCGCGACGAAGCGCGATGCGAACATGCGATTCATATGATGTTGAACTTGATTCAATACACTCCATGGTTCATAACGTGTCATTAACATACTCTTTCTCCATCAAGCTGATTGTTACCCGTGTTATTACGGCTTAGCGGGGATATATGGTCGCTCTTGGGTATTTCAAGGGGGATGCTCCCTGCATTCTTGATCAAGCGGGAGCGCCGGCGAACGGAAAACTCTTCGCTACCTTTAGAGCCAATAGGCTATGGTGGTCATCACCTTCGAGGCGGCCGTCATGAGGATCTTGATGACTTCAGGCAGATCCGCGGCGCCCGTTTCGATGGCGACCGTAGCATGGTGAGCCTCATCCCTCTTCATCCTCTGCAGGATAGCGCGGCTGCGGGCATCGTCTAGCGGCAACTCGTTCAGGTGCTTTTCCAAGTGCCGAACGACTTGGCGCTCGGTTTCGGCGATGAAACCGAGGCTCCACCGATCACCCGCGCTACCGGCGGCGGCGCCGATCATAAAGGACCCAAAATACCAGAACGGATTCAATAAGCTCGTCCGTCCTCCAAGCTCACGCAAGCGCTCTTCGCACCAGTAGAGGTGATCATTTTCTTCGCCTGCCGATTTTGCCATTGTCTCCCGTACCGCCGGATCGCGGGCCGCAAGCGATTGGCCATGGTACAAAGCCTGTGCAGCCACCTCGCCCGCGTGGTTTACCCGCATGAGTCCTTTCGAGCGTCGTAGGTGTTCATTGGAGAAATCGAACTCGCGTAGATCGGTGCCAGGCACTGGCGCCATCGAGCTATCCTGGACGCTAAAGACGGTTCTTATCCCCTTATCGAGATTGATCAGGACGCTATCGAGGCTAGAGTATATGCGTCCTTCCATTGTTGTCGAGAGTAGATAAGGTCCGCTGGGATCCTATCATAAGCATCACAGGCCTGACATTCCGCGGTTGATAAAAAACCCTTGATGCGTCGGCGGGGCAGGCGGCACTTGCTAAGTCCGCGTCCGATGCTCCGCGTGGCCGCAACAAGGGTCAGTAGGACGGAATTAGGAGGCGTTGACATTCGTGTGCGAGAACAGCGACGCAGGACGTATAACCGAAGCAAGCGGCAAAACCACGCGCGTGCCTATTCCCCCTCCCAATCGCAAGGCATTCAACAAACCCTGCTCTCGCGGAGCGTGTGCCCCTGTAAACACAACGGGGCTGCTAAAAGGCGCCTCTCCATTGCCACTCACATCGCAAAACCATCGCTCTTCGACCAGCAACCTACTAAACGAATGTCAACGCAACCGAAGATTACGCGCGGCCGGTCACAGCGTCTGTCGGTGGGAGTTGGAATTTCGCGTAGGCCAACGTATGGTAATAGTCCGCGTTTGTCCTACGTTACGTTTTTGTTTTTCAATACGGGCCAGGGAAACACGGCTACGCGACCAAGCCGTGTTTCAC
The DNA here is from genome assembly GCA_050740575.1 of Gammaproteobacteria bacterium. Classification (GTDB taxonomy): domain Bacteria; phylum Pseudomonadota; class Gammaproteobacteria; order JACCXJ01; family JACCXJ01; genus USCg-Taylor. The sequence goes on along the minus strand of JBOIDM010000073.1, from coordinate 482 downwards.
GCAGTAGTAAGTTAACTCGGCGCTGGTCCTTAGATGCAGTTTTTCCAGGATACGCACCCGGTAAGTGCTGACGGTCTTGACGCTGAGATGCATAAGTTCCGCAATCTCGCTTACGGTATTTCCAGTCGCGATCAGGCACATCACCCGGTACTCCTGTTGCGACAAACGCTCGTGGGGCGCTGTCTCGACACCACCGGAGATCTCGGTAACAAGGCGTTCGGCTAAAGTTTGCGTGACATAGCGGCCGCCCGCGAGAACCCGTTTGACCGCCGTCACCAGTTCCTCGGGAGCGCGATCCTTTGTGAGATAGCCCGCAGCCCCGGCTTTGAGCGCGCGCACCGCAAACTGCTCCTCAGCGTGCATGCTGAGCACAAACACCGGGACCGCCGGGAGTGCCCGTTTGATCCGCACCAGCGTTTCCAATCCGTCACCTCCCGGCATGGATACGTCTAGCAACACCAGATCCCAGAAACCGGTTCGCA